>CACXGC010000184.1 GCA_902767155.1 uncultured Ruminococcus sp.
AAACTAAGGCTGAAACAAAGCCTGCTGCTAAGGTTGCTGAAACTAAGGCTGAAACAAAGCCTGCTGCTAAGGTTGCTGAAACTAAGGTTGAAACAAAGCCTGCTGCTAAAGCTGCCGAAACTAAGGCTGAAACAAAGCCTGCTGCTAAAGCTGCCGAAACTAAGGTTGAAACAAAGCCTGATGTAAAAGCTGCTGAAACTAAGGCTGAAACAAAAACAGCTGCAAAAGCTGCTGAAACTAAGGCTGAAACAAAATCTGATGCTAAAGCTGCTGAAACTAAGGCTGAAACTAAGCCTACTGCTAAAAAGAAGCATGGCAAGAAATAATTCATACCAAACATAAAAAAGCGGTTGCTGTTAAAGCAATTTTATAAACAGACAGCCGACCTCCAGGTAAAATACTTGGAAGTCGGCTGTTTTTCAATATGTCTGCACATAAGAAAAGTAATACAACTTTTTATTTTCATTTCGGTTACTGATTTTCAAACTCTGTATCAACAATACCGTCAAATACTTTAACGGCAGGACCCTCCATTATAACAACATCGTCATCACGATAAGTAACTGTCAATATACCGCCACGAAGATGAACTTTTACCGGAGTGTTTCTCTTGCAGAAACCGTTTAGCACAGCAGCAACTACCGCAGCACATGAACCTGTTCCGCAAGCCATTGTTTCACCTGAACCACGTTCCCAGACACGCATCTGAATGTTTTCGTCATCAATGATTTTTATGAACTCTGTATTCACTCTGTCAGGGAAAAGAGGATTATTCTCAAAAAGAGGACCTATTTTTTCAAGCTCTATGCTGTCAACATTGTCAACGAATGTTACGCAATGAGGATTTCCCATTGAAACAGCAGTACAAAGATACTCTACCCCATTAATCATTACAGGTTTTGCAATAAAGCTTTCTCCATCCCACTTCATCGGAATTTTTGACGGTGTAAGCACAGCTTTTCCCATATTGACACCGGCACTAAGAAATCTATCATTCTTGTTGTTGATGGCGATAGTTTTTATACCGCTTTTTGTTTCTATGGTCACAACGTCTTTATGTGCGATACCGTTATCATATATAAACTTCGCAACACAGCGTATGGCATTTCCGCACATAGCACCCTCTGAGCCGTCAATATTGAACATACGCATTTCTGCATCAGCAGTTTCTGACGGACAAATAAGTACTATACCGTCACCGCCTATACCCTTATGTCTGTCAGAAAGAAGGATACTGAGCGAGTTCGGGCCTTCTATCGGTTGTTCAAAGCAATTGAAATAAATATAGTCGTTGCCGGCACCATGCATTTTTGTAAAATTTAATATCACTTTAAAGCACCTCGCTTTAATTTATTTTGGCTGTCTGCCAATAATTCAAACATTACCGAAAATATAAAAATCAGGAGTAATTCATATGGAAAAACAAACATTTACAGTAGGAAGAAACGAAGGCAAAAAAGATATTCGCACAGCATTTATATTTTCCTGTCCGGGACAAGAAGAATTAAAAAGCGGTCTGCTTGTAAACGGTCAAACAGGAAAGAATCTTGATATGATGCTGACGTTCCTTAATGCCAAGCGTCCGGATATTTTCCCGTCCGTCAACAGATACGATTACCGTATTACAAACTCGTCCGAAATAGTACATTACAAAGCTCACGACCAGAGAACGGAACCATCCGTTTCCGAAATTAACAACGAAAAAAACATCGAGCGTCTGAAAAACGACATCAGCGGATATGATTATGTCATTACATTCGGAAGATGCTCCGCAATTGCCGCAGATAATCTGAAACAAAGAGGCGTATGCAAAGAAACTGTATTTCTGTACTCACGTCACCTTTCATTCCTCTGCCTTAACAGTTCTATAAATACAGATGTGCACGGTAATCCGATTGAAAGAGGCTGTGAAAATGCTACTGCAAAACGTCTTGAAGCTGCCGCAGAAATGATATTACAGCAGCTCTCATGATATGTAAAACTGTTACAAACCGATAGTTTTCCGCAAGTGCAGAACTATCGGTTTGAACTTTTTTGTCAGAAAGTCGGAGAGTTTATCATCGTCTGAAATTCTGTCTGTATCATTTTGTCGGAAGCAGACGGAGAATATACAAAACGGTCCATATGTGAGCCATAGAAGAAATATTCAGGCGGTTCCGGACGAAGTTCATAATCAAACGTGTCAATAATAATCAGCTTTATCTTCATTCTTGAGGGAATAATGTTTTTGATATAAACGCTTGCCTGCTGACCGGCACGAATACCATCTTTCATTTCTGCAAGTCCTGCAAGATTTGGAGCAAGCTCTACAAATGCGCCGTACTCCTCGACGGAACGTATTATTCCGGCAACTGTCTCACCAATCTCAAAGCGGCTGACATTTTCTTCCCATGTTCCAAGCAGTTCCTTGTGCGTAAGACTTATACGACCGTTATCAAATGCTTTTACAACTGCCTTTATTTCCATACCGACAGTAAATCTTTCCTTTGGATGGTCTATTCTCGAAACAGAAATAGAATCTATCGGAATCAAAGATACTATTCCACAGCCAATATCCGCAAAAGCTCCGAAAGAATCCAAATGTGTTATCCTCGCATCAATAACATCTCCGGGAACAAGGCTTGCGATGTATTCATTCATGCATCTTTCCTGTGCTTCTCTTCTTGAGAGTATTGCTACAGGCTTTCCCAATTCATTTTTCTGAAAGTCTTTTATCACAAAGCATACCGGACGGTTTACTCTTGAAATTACAGCAATATCACGAACAGTGCCTTCTCTTATACCTATAGCACCTTCTTCTCGTGGAATTATACCTTTCATAACGCCAAGATCAACTATGAGATTATGGGCTGAATCACAAACTGTTGCTCTTGCTTCAAGTATTCTGCCTTCGTGAAATGCATCTGTCAGTGCAGATACAGATTGCATTGCGGAAAAATTTTCCGCTGTGGTGATGAGTCTGCCTTCAGGATAGTATCCTGTCATTTTGCGTCATTCCTTTCTTGAGGTTTTGCCTCTTTTCGCTTTCTCAACAAATATATGACAATGCATAAAACATAATGCATAACAAAGGCGGAAATTTTGAATCTTTGAACAAAATAAGTTAAAATTCCGCTTTTTATGCTTTATGCTGTGAAATACATAAACGTACCCGTTTACACTTGAAATAACTGTAAGATTATAGTAAAATAACATAGTGTGAAGTGGAGGAGTTTATCATGGAAAGTAACGGTAATATACGTTTTCTGTCAGCAATTTCATATATAGGCATACTTTTTTTGATAGGATGCTTTGCTGTTGAGAAAAACAATCCCGACCTGCGTTTCCATACCTTTCAGGGCGGAGTATTGTTTGTATTTTTTGCTATACTTTATTTTTTCGATTTTCTTCTGTATATGCTGTTGTCATTTATTCCGGCTTTGTGTTCGGTAATAATACCCCTGCTGACCATAGGAATAAGCGTTGCATACATAATGATGATCGGTATGGGAGTCATCTCTGCAATGAGATTTCAGCAAAAAGTACTTCCTTTTGTAGGCAGTATAATGCTTACACTCAGAACAAAGCTTGATAAATATTTTTACAGCAAGTAAGAAAATCGTATCCTTATCATATCATTACTGATATGCGAATCGTGGAGTAATTGGTAAACATTGATATTTTTTTATTAAGGGGTGATAATAATGAGCGAAGATATAATTTGCGTTGACTCATATGATTTCGATGAAAGAATCAATGACGGTATAGTTATCGTGTATTTTTACAACCATATGAATAGTCAAAGCCGTGCATTTGAGCTAATAATAGACGAAATTGCAGAACAATATTATGACAGTCTGCGTGTCCTTGCGGTAGATGTCGAACAATCGCCTGATATAGCAGACCGCTATTGTGTTGAAGGTCTGCCATGTGTAGCAATACTCAATAACGGCGAAACTGTTGAGCAAATCGAAGGCTCAAATCCGCCATATGTATATACCGATATCATAGACGAGCTTCTGTAAATCTGTCCCTGCATATTTTGCAGTGATTTTTTTACATCATGTTCTTTGTCATCTTCCACGCAATAACACGTGTTGCGGCGTGTTCTATAACTTCTTCTTCGATAGTACCGTTATTCACTGCCTCTTTCAATTCACTGCAAGCCGTTTCATAATCGGAAACACAAAGCATATCATTCCCGGCAATAACTGCCGCTTCTACTACCGAATACCCTGTAACATACTTGCTCACAGCGTCCATTTCAAGATCATCCGTGATAATAATCCCTGTGAATCCGAGTTCATCCCTTAAAACACGATGTACTTCGGAAGAAAGTGATGCCGGATGGTCTTTATCCATACATTCAACAATATTGTGACTTACAAGAACCATATGCGCACCGGCATTTATTCCGGCTTTGAACGGAAGAAAATCATTCTTTTCAAAGTTCTCATAACTGCGTTTGTCTATTGCTATACCATTATGTGTATCCACATTATTTCCATAACCCGGGAAATGTTTCAACGCAACAGAAATACCGTCCTGCTGGCAGGCAATTGTATATTTGCTTATGAAATCTGATGTTATGTCGGCACTCTGACCGAGGGAACGATAATACATGAAATCATTTTCGTCAGTACTAATATCGCACACAGGCGCAAGATTCGTATTTATGTTCAGGCTTTTCATAAGAATGTCTTTCTCTTGAGCCTCATTTATTATAGCATCTATTCCGCCATTATCATATAATTTTCTTGGGGATAAAAATTTGTGATCTGTCAGTTCATCGTTCCAACTAAGACGGCTTACTGTTCCGCCTTCTTCATCAACAGCGATTATCATCGGTATATCTTGCGAGCTAAGATATCCGCTGATATTGTTCGTTATACTGTCTCTACTGCCCTCGAAATCTCTGCCGAAAAGAACATATCCGCCAAGATGATATTTTTTAGCTTCGGAAATACCATCACTTTCGGGACATCTTGCAAGCATTAACTGACCGATTTTTTCTTCGAGAGTCATATTCTTAACAATCTCGTATGCTTTTTCGTATTTTGAAGAAAAAATTCCGCCGTCTTTCCATTTATCAGGGAATTTTATCGGTTTTTCAATTGTTGCCGACGGTTCTGTATGTGAAGAAGATTCTGCTTTTGATACTTGTTTTGATTCTTCGGGCACAACAGAATTTTCTTCATGTGAAACAGTTGATTCTACCACTAAAGACGACTCAGCTGTAAAAGATGATTCCATTTTTGAAACCGTTTCCGAACCGTTTTCCGATTCGATTTTTTCAGGCAATGACGATAGTTCCTTATCGGAAGACGATTCAGTTTTTGAAGCCTGTTCGGATTCATCCGAACTTTTTTCAGAATTTTCCTTAACAACCTCTGACGATTTCTCAGCATCGGAAGACGATTCAATTTTTGAAACCTGTTCAAACTCAACAATGCTGCTTTGAACAGTACTTTTTTCTTCCATATCTGTAGGCTGCGTTGAATTACTGCATGAAGCGGATGACAACACAAGAACTGCGAGAATACCGCTCAAAAGTATTCGTGACTTTTTCATTTTATATTTTCAACTCTTTCTATGAGATTAAGTTTAAGGTCGGTACACATTTTTTCAGCCATCGTTATATAGGCATCGTTCAACTGTTCGGGAATATGACAATCTGCGCCGATAATAACTTTCTGACTGCTGCCGCTGATTTGTTTCCAGAAACGTTCATGCGGATACTGATAGCGTATTCCGTCAGGAAAACTACAAAATCCACGCCTCAGACCGTTAACATTGAATTCCAGCGGAACAGAATACTTTTCTGCTGCCGAAAGAATAATGTCACACGCCTTGTCACAGTTTCTGTCCCAAGAAAAATTATTTCGGAACATTATATCGGGGTGTGCTATAAATGCAAAACATCCTGTTTCAACTCCCTCTGCTATACCTTCGGCATACTCTATATACTCCTTTGTGCTCTCAGCAAACGCAATGTTTTTCATTGTTCCGCCGGAGACTGTATATGTATGTTCGCCAAGAACAAGATATTCAATTCCAAGCTCTGAAATAAGTTCTTTATAATATCCGGAATATTTCGGATGATACTCAACTTCAAGACCTTTGAAAAGCTTTATACGATCACCATACACTTTATCCAGTCTTTCTATTTCGGAAACATATTCCGGCAATTCAGAGAAATCCATCCTTAACCCGTAATCCTTATCGGGAAACGGACCGTGATCTGAAAATCCAAGTTCGGAAAAACCATTTGCAATCGCAGCTTTTACATAATCCTCTTCTTTTCCGGATGCGTGTTTACATCGGTAAGTATGCGTATGAAAATTTCCTTTCAAATATATCACTCCCAAATCATAAGTGTAAAACTGCAAGAACTCCAAAATGAAAATATTTAACTTTTTTTGCTTTGCACTATCTACTGATTATTTTAACACAATATTCGCCAAATTACAAACTATTTCCTAACAATGTGTACTATTTCACAAAATATCAGGTTACAAAATGGCTGAATGACTAAAAATAAAATATCGGCAAAAAACAGTTTACAAACCGGAAATTATTTAGTAGAATATGAATTGCATAATTTTTTGATAGCGAGGATCTGGCTATGCTGTTTAAAAGCAATAACACATACTTGAATTTTGTGGACGGAGTTGGCTTTTTGCAATTTCCGTCGCTGTTAGAACTGGATTTTGTACATCACGCTTTTTCAACCCGTATAGGCGGAATAAGCAAAGGAGAATTCAAGTCTATGAATTTGAATTTCAAAAGAGGCGATGATCCGGAAAAAGTCATGCAGAATTACAGAATTTTCTGCGATGCCGCCGGATTTGATTTTGATACTCTTGTAAGCTCATCTCAGGATCATAATACATTTGTACGCAATGTTACAAAAGCCGACTGCGGCATAGGTATCACGAGAGAACATGACATCGCAAGTGTAGATGCACTTGTTACGAACGAGCCGGGTGTTACATTAGTAACGCATTACGCAGACTGTACTCCCCTGTTTTTTGCTGACCCAGAAAAAAAAGTTATCGCTCTTGCCCATGCCGGATGGAGAGGAACTATCGGCAAAATAGGCGAAGCAGTGGCTGACCGTATGGAAAGTGATTACGGCTGTGACAGAACTGATATAATAGCCGTAATAGGTCCGGCAATAGGTCCGTGTTGTTATGAGGTGGACACGCCTGTTTTTGAAGAATTCGCCTCTCTTACAGAATTGAAACCCGCCTATTTTACAAAAAGCCTCGGACGAGGAAAATACCTTATTGATTTGAAAGAAACAAATCGCCGTATGCTTATGGATGCCGGACTTTTGAGTATAAATATAACCATAAGTGACGTATGTACAAAATGTAACAGCGGATTGCTGTATTCACACCGTGCAAGCGGAGGAAAGCGCGGCGGATTGGTCGCAATGATGTGTATAAAAGAATGAAAATTTTTTCGACATATAAAAACAAAACCGACTTCCGGAAATTTTACCCGAAAGTCGGTCATTCTTTTATTCTCGCCTGATTTTCACCTGAGATGATTCTTTATATATCTGTAATAGTTGATAGTTGCCTGTTTGGCGTGTTCTCGTGCATCAGCTTCTGTTGCCTGATTATAATATCCGCTGTAGTTATCTTCAGGACTTATATAATTTTTATATTCCCTGTAATAATTCCTTGCATCACTGAAAATATCAAGCTTTTTTTCTGAGGGTTCAGCCTTGATATAAAGATCTATAAGCTTGTCTTCATATGCATGATATATTTCATGGCAAAGCGTATTAACAATTACCCATGAACTGTTATTTTCTATGCTGTGCTTGGAAATAACTATCTTTTCTCCGGATTTCAGATAGTATCCCATTCTTTCAGTGGTTTGAGCAGGCTCTACAGATATTTTTAATTTAACTGCCAATCCCAGATAACTTTTTTCAACTTCCGCAAGTGTTTGAATCACTTCAATTTTTTCATCAGTATTAAGAGTTTCCCATACCGGTTCGTCCAGCTTGGCAAGCTCGTCTATATTATTTTCGAGACATTCTTCATAATTGCCTATGTTTAAATCTTCAACAGGTTGGGTTATTTCACTTTTGCTTGCCCATCCGAATAATAACCCTAACATAGAGACAACAATTACTATGACAGCTGAAAAACACATTATATACCGTGAAACATGAAATATTTTCATAGTACGAAGCCAAAATACATCCCAGAATTTCAGCTTTGATTTATTTTTGCTGCTTAACATATACACCGAATATAATAATATCAGCAAACCCATTACAAAAAGAATTCCCACACAAAAGGGCATCATCTGATCGTAATAAGAAACCCATGTATATACTCCGAAACCTGTGACCAGACTTAAAAATACCCTGACGATATTATAATCCAAGTCTATTTCAACTCCAGCTCCTATTAAAGATACTACAACAAGTATTTCTGTCAAAATATAATTTGAATTTGTTACGTCAAAACCATCTATCTGTCGAAACAATATTAGATTGTAAACAACACCGATTACAAATCCCCAGAAAATATGATCCGCAGCAAACTTTATAAAGGGATATTCTTCTTTCCTGTTTTCCATTTTATCAGCCCTTTCCTGTCAAAATGAATTTTTGTCAATCACTCTCCTTTTTCTTTTCCGTTTCCGAAGCAGTTTCAGGCTCGGATTTTTTTTCACCATTAATTTCTGTTTTTGATTCCGAATTCACACTTGTCTCTGTAACAGGCTGTTCGTCATCGTCAAATGCTCCCTCTTCTGCAAGTTCAAGAAATACAGCAACAACTTTCGGATCAAGCTGAGTTCCGGAACATCTTTTTATTTCAGCAATAATTTTGTCCATGCTCATTCTTTTACGATACGGACGTGTCGAATGCATAGCATCAAATGTATCAGCAACACCGATAATTCTTGCCACTTCAGGAATTTGTTCTCCTTTGAGACCGCTCGGATATCCCTTGCCGTCAATTCTTTCATGATGATATTCTGCTCCGAGGGCAAGATCCGGCTCAATTGTGATATTTTTCAATATCTGATATCCACATTCCGGATGAGTTTTCATTATCTTATATTCTTCATCGTCAAGACGACCCGGTTTGTTAAGTATCGCCAGCGGTACACTTATCTTTCCTATATCATGCAGAAGGGCAATGTTATATATCTTGTCACACTCTTCTTTCGACTTTCCAAGACGCTCGGCAAACATTCTTGTGTACTTTGCAACACGGAAAGAATGACCATTTGTGTACTTATCCTTTATGTCAACACATTTTGCAAAAGCTTCTGTTATCTCGTTGATAAGACGCTGGTTAGTTTCCTGCTTTTTGACGAGTATTGCAGTCTTGCGGCGGAAATACAATATTATCAGACCCAAAAAAATTCCCACTATAACAAAGATTGAAACCACCCTGAACCATATCTGTTCATAAAATGCCATATCCTTGACTATTTCTACATCTATAGTTTTTTCTGTTTTACCTGTAGTAGTATTGAGTATAGAAAAAACAAACTTGTACGAGCCGCCTTTTAGGTTAGTATATGTAACATAGCTCATATTTTTTTTGTTTACTTCTATAGGCTTTTCATCGAATCCATCAAGATAGTATGAAAGTTTCGGATTATTCAGCGAATATGTGAAAGCGTTCGGATATATATTAAGACGCTTGCAATCTGACGGAATTTTTATAACACCATTCTGATCAGGAGTTACATTTTTATCATCCGCAATGACAAACGACACGTCAAGCCTGATATCCTTATTATTTTCTGCGTAGTTGTTGATATTAATA
The DNA here is from genome assembly GCA_902767155.1 of uncultured Ruminococcus sp. Lineage (GTDB taxonomy): Bacteria > Bacillota > Clostridia > Oscillospirales > Acutalibacteraceae > UBA1213. The sequence continues at coordinate 9,789 of CACXGC010000184.1, forward strand.
GCACAAACACCGCTTGACGATGCAAGATAAAGCATACCACTGCCCTCAACATGACTGTATGCATTTGCAGTTGCTGATGACGGCATACCGCTGCTTATATCGTACAGTGTATAGTCCATATGTTCCTTGTTTTTTATGAGATCGTTTCTGTTGACAATATAAATACCGTTACTGCTTATGACCCACGCCCTGTTATTGCTGTCAAAAAAAATATCAAAGTTATTTGAGTACGGGAAGTTTGTTATTGTAAAGAATTTTTCGTCCTTCATATATGCTATAGAGTTACTTGTGACTATCCAGTATATATCTTCTTTCCGGTCTTTCTTCAATCTCATTATTACTTCCGATTTCAAGCCGTCTTTCAATCCAAGACGGGAAATCTCATTTCCTTTTACAACATAAACACCATCGCCGTCACTGCCGATATACAGTTCACCATCTTTTCCCTCTTCGATACAAAGAATTTCCAGATTGCTTATACCCTGACTGCTGTCATACGTAGCAACAACTTTTTCACCATTTATAATATTTACGCCGGCATTAGTCGCAACAGCAATTCTGCCGTCCGATAATTCCTTTATCATACGAACACGATTCGACAACATACCCTTTTCTTCATTGAAACTTACCCACTCATCTTTTTCGGCATTATAACGAATAAGTCCGTTTTCACTATATGTACAAAGCCATATATTATTATTTTTGTCGGTCTTTATGCATCGGATACGCACTCCGTTGAGAAGCCTGGTAAGCTTATTTTCCTTCATGTTATACTTAGCATCAAGTATGCATAATCCCTTGTCAGTTCCTATGTACATATTTCCGTAATGTTTGCAGGTACTGTTTACTACTCTGGAGCTCATATTCGCCATAGCTGAAATGTCAATAAACCTGTTTTCAACGACTTTCATTACACCCTGACGTGAAGAACAAAACCATAAATTACCTTCATAATCCACCATCATATCAATGATATGATTTGACATAGGAAAATTATCAAGGACATAATATGTACCTGACTCATCAAAATATCCTATACCGTAATTTGTTGCACACCAGATTTTGTCACCTATTTTGCGTACAACATTTATTCCATGCTGTGGTTCTACAGAATAAGTTTTTCGTTCCTTCATTCTTTCATTTATATTTCCATAAATCAACTGTGAATCGTCCGCACCAATATATACATACCCCGGATTGTCAGGATCAGGATATATTATATTAACACCATCACATCCCATATCCTTTGAATTAAAAAATGCTGTGATTCTTGTTTTTTCAAGTGTAAAAAAACCTCCGCTAAGGGTAACACCATATATAATTCCGTCATCACCTTTGTTAAGGTCGTTTATATATTCTTTATTCACCTGAGGTTCATTGATAACATGAAGTTTGTTATCTTTATCAATATATGCCAGTCCGGTTGTTGTAGCAATAATGATATTGCCGTCGTTATCTTCAGAAATAGAACGGATAGAAACAGATTTAAGTCCGTCCTCACGGTCAAAGAATTTGAAACCGTCTTCTTCCATTACGGCAATACCATTTTCATTTGTACCTATCCACAATCTGTCTTTTGAGTCAACATACAGACATACAACGCTGGATATACCTGTTGTTGAATCGTATCTGAAAAATTCGTTTCCGTTATAGCGTACAAGCCCACTGTAACCGCCTATCCAGATAAATCCGTCGTTTGTCTGAACAATTGCATTTGCCTCCGAAGTAGGCAGACCATTTTTATTGTCATAAAGTACGGAACTATAACCAAATCCTTTTTCAACTACTTCCGGAATAAATGCGGCATCGGTTTCCTGTGAATACGCTGGAAATGCCAACGCCGCAATAAATACAACAATAACGAGAAGAAAAATTTTCATTTTGTAACAACCACTATGCATACTTCCACCAGCTTTTATACAAAATTTGACGAAATAAATTATCGCCCAATTTTAATTATACAACAAAATTGCATATAATTCAACAAATAAAGAATTTTTTTTAGGGAAAATGTTGAAGCAAAATTGTTAATGTTGCTGAGAATTATTTACTTTTTTTCGTATCTCTCTCGAAGCAAAAACAAAGCTTTCTTTTCTATGCGTGAAACATAGGAGCGTGAAATATTCAGAAGTGCCGCAACTTCACGCTGTGTAAGCGGCTGTTTTCCGTCAAGTCCGTATCTCATACTTATAATGCGCTTTTCTCTTGGAGAAAGACTCTCATCAATATATTTTGCCAGATTTTCGGTTTTTATCTTTCTGTCAAGATCATCAATTATTGTATCATCTTCCGCCATAATATCCATAAGTGTGAGTGCGTTTCCATCGCTGTCGGAATCTATTTCCTCATTTACAGAAATATCCCTCGCACTTTTTTTGATACTGCGGAAATACATAAGAATCTCGTTATCAATACATCTTGATGCATAGCCCGACAAACGTATATTTTTATCCGGACGGAATGTTCGTACAGCCTTTATAAGTCCGATAGTACCAATGGATATAAGATCATCAGGATCTGCACCGGCAGCATAGTATTTTTTTACAATATGAGCCACAAGACGGAGATTATGCTCCACAATTTTATCACCTGCCGCCTGATCTCCGGCAAGATATTTTTCAAGACAGATTTTTTCTTCTTCGTCCGACAGCGGTTTAGGAAATTGTCCCGAACTTGTGACATGAAGTATAAAAAGAAAAGTTATCCTGCTGACGATATCCGACAATAAATCAAACATTTCTACCACCTCTGCATGATTATATGCCGTTTTTTTCAGAAAAATCTTTTTTTTTGAAAAATGCTTGACATTGTAACAATAATGATGTATAATAGCAACTGTCTTCAAAAGAAGCAGAATTTGCGGATGTAGCTCATCTGGTAGAGCGCAACCTTGCCAAGGTTGAGGTAGCGGGTTCGAGCCCCGTCATCCGCTCTCTTTAATCTTAATTTCATACGGACAGCATTTTTTGCGGATGTAGCTCATCTGGTAGAGCGCAACCTTGCCAAGGTTGAGGTAGCGGGTTCGAGCCCCGTCATCCGCTCTTTTTTTATGCCGTTTTACTCCTACAATTTCACTAATATCCGAAATCCGAGAATTATCTGACATTCATAGGTCTGATAGTTCTATTTTTTTATGAAATTGCATTGCTAATTATCGTCATTGGGGTTATACTTAACTTGTACATACTACAACATCGAAAGGATGATACTTTTGAAAAAAATCCTGTTGGTTCTCACCGGCGGCACTATCGGCAGTATGTTACATGACGGAATAATATCCGCTGACAGTTCAGTTTGCCGTGTTCAAAAACTCTATGAAAAATCTTGTCCCGACAATAACATAAATTTCGTTACTGTAAATCCGTTTACTATCCTGAGCGAAAACCTTGAAACTCTCCACTGGGAAAAGCTCATACACTTTATTCTATCCTTTGATATCAAAGATTATGATGGTATAATCATAACACACGGAAGCGACACTCTGACCTATTCTTCCGCTATGCTTGGAATATGTCTGCACGGTCTTGGCATACCTGTTGTTATAACAGCATCCGATTATGTTCCCGATGACCCCAAAAGCAATGCTCTTTTTAATTTCCGTGCCGCTGTATCACTTATTTGTCAGAAATCGGACGGAGTTTATACTGTCTATAAAAACCACACCGATACAGTCGCAAGAGTCTTTACCCCTACAAGAATGTGTCAGGACAGACTAAACGACCTTTTTATGCCATCGGATATGACAGAAACAGCATCAATTGACGAAAACGGTACACTTGTCCAGTCAGAAAGCAAAATAAATCTTTGTTACCTCGAAAAAAAGAAAAATACGCTGAATCTTTCAGAACTGCATTTTTCCAAGAGTGTTATGCTTATACACCCCTATCCGTCAATCAACTATGACAGTTTCACATTAACACCGGAAACAGGTGCTGTCATTCTTGTAACTTACCACTCTGGAACTGTGTCAGAAAAGGCTGAAAGCATTATCGCGCGATGTAAAGAAATGAATGTTCCGCTTTTTCTCTGCTCGCTGAAACGAAACAATGATTCACTTTACGAAACAAATAACTTTCTCATACAAAAAGGTGCTGTACCTCTTTATGACATCAGCGTGGAAAGTGCATACGCAAAAGTACTGCTTGGGATAAATCTTTCCTACCCGCTTGCGGATTTTTTGCAAACTGACCTGTATTTTGAAAAAATGGAGTGACTGCTTATGAAAATTGAAGTAAAAAACATCACCAAAAGTTTCGGCGACAAACAAGTGCTTAACAACATCAATCTTGAATGTGAAAGCGGAAAGGCACTTGGTCTGCTCGGACGAAACGGCGCAGGAAAAACTACAACCATACGTATAATCATGGGTGTATTTTTTCAGGACAGCGGTGAAGTTCTCGTGGACGGAAAACCAATCGACAGGGAAAATATCCGCATAGGCTACCTTCCGGAAGAAAGAGGGCTTTATCCTAAACAAAAAATCGGCGAACAGCTTATTTATTTCGGTATGCTCAAAGGACTTGCAAAAAATGAGGCTAAAAAGAATACAATCCGCTGGCTTGAACGTATGGGAATGTCAGATTACTACGACAAAAAACTTGAAACTCTCAGCAAAGGCAACCAGCAAAAAATTCAGCTTGCCGCTACACTACTCAATGACCCCCAGCTTGTAATACTTGACGAACCTTTTTCAGGACTTGACCCCGTTAATGCAATGCTGTTGAAAGATGTTGTCAAAGAATTGATTGCCGATGGAGCATCAGTAATATTTTCAAGCCATCAGATGAATTATGTTGAGGAATTCTGTGACAGCATTGCAATAATAAATTCCGGAAAAATCGTACTCAGCGGTAATATCGCAGAGATAAAAAGAAGCTATCCGCGAAATACTCTCGCAGTAAACTCGACAGAAACAGCTAAAATGACACCTTTTATTATACGTGAGTTCGCCAACGTTACAGATTCTGTAGAAACCGATGAAAAATCCTCAGAGGTCATTGTCAAACTCAAAAAAGCCGAGGACAAAAATCGCCTTATTACAACTGTAATTCAAAATGGTTTTGATATTGACGGATTCAGAGTGTGCGAACCAACACTAAATGATATATTTGTCGAATATACGGAGGGTGGAATATGAAACAGTTTCTCAAAATTCTGAAATTTGAATATCTTAATTGTGTAAAAAACAAAGCTTTCATAATAACAACAGCTGTACTCATGGGACTTATGATAATCGGTTCATTTATTCCGGGAATTATCGCCTCATTTGCCGACAGCGAAAACAATGATTCACCCGATGGTGAAAAAAATGTCGTTGCTGTCAGCAATAAAATTTTTGAAAACAATTCGTTGAAAGCTATGTTTGAATCAGTTTATCCTGACAATGATATCAAAATCACTGATGAGGATATTGAATCACTGAAAACGAATGTCCAAAACCAAAAATACTCGTTTGCAGTTTTAATCGAAAGCAATACAAGTTTCAAATACATAAACCTTACAAACGGTATTTATGATACGAAAACTCAGGAAATATACGAAATATTAAAGTCTGCATACACGATTAACGGTCTTACAAAAAAAGGGCTTTCCGCTCAGGATGCAGTAACATTGCTGAATCCTCAGATAACATATGAAACAATAACAATGGGTACAGACATAACCAAAAATTACTTTCCCTCCTATATCCTTATGATGATGCTTTTCATTTCCATAACAAGTTATGGTCAGCTTGTGGCACAAAGTGTTGTAAGCGAAAAAAATACCCGTACAATGGAATTGCTCATTACCTGTGCAAAACCGACTAATCTTATGTTCGGAAAAGTTATCGGCTCAGGACTTGCCGGTCTTACTCAGCTTGCTGTTATACTTACTACAGCATTATGCTGTTTCAGCACATCATTCACGTCTGTACCAGAAGAAGTTTCACAGTACATAAATTTCCCTGTTTCAACCGTATTGCTTGCACTGCTTTTCTTTATCCTCGGTTATTTCATGTTTGCATTTCTGCTTGGTGCAATGGCTTCTTTTGCGTCCAAATCGGAAGATCTCAACACTTTGACTTCTCCAATTGTTTTCGTTCTGACGATCGTTTACATAGCAGTTATGATGGTTATGACAAGTGATTCCATAGACAGCGGCTTTATGGTATTCCTTTCCTACTTTCCGATATCCGCACCGCTCGGAATGTTTGTCCGTGCCACACTTGCTGATATTGCCGCATGGGAAATAGTTATTTCTTCCGTCATTCAGCTTGTCACTTTATTACTTTTCGGAATATTGGCTTCTGCTATTTACAAACTGGGCGTTCTTATGTACGGCAATCCGCCCAAACCGCTTGCAATTCTCAAAATGGTTAGAATGCAGAAGAAAAAGTGACATATACAAAAAAATTATCGGATCGTGCCTTGTTAATGACACGACCCGATATTATTTTATTCTGTCCGAAAAATCTGTTCGTCAGATTCCGAGAGTTTTTACCATTGCCTGTATCATATTATCGGCAATAGCTCTTGCATCCTTCTCAGATGTACCAACTGCTGTAATATATACCTTGATTTTCGGTTCTGTTCCGGACGGACGAACAATAGCTGCTCCGCCGCCCTCAAGAGAATATGCAAGCACGTTTGATTTAGGAAGATCAATAACTTCTTCTGTACCGTTAACCATATCTTTTGTAACAGACTTCAAATAGTCGGATGCAACAACTACTTTATATCCTGCAATCTCTTTCGGGTGAGACTCTCTCATTTTCGACATTATATCTGCCATTCTCTGCATACCTGCCGAGCCGTCAAACTCAAAAGCTTCTGTCTTGTTGAAGTAATAGCCGAATTCATCATAAAGATCGTTCATAACTTCATTGAGACTTTTGCCCTTTGTTCTGTAATATGCTGCCATTTCGCAGATAAGCATCGAAGCAACAACTGCATCTTTATCTCTAACATAGCTTCCTGCGAGGTATCCGTAACTCTCTTCAAAGCCGAATACATAGCGATATTCCTCGTGTTTTTCCTCAAGATGGAGAATCTGCTCACCGATGTATTTGAATCCTGTAAGAACAGTTTTAAGCTCACAGCCGTATTTTTCACAAACTCTTTCAACAAGTTTACTTGTTACAACTGTCTTTACAGCAACAGGCTTTTCCGGAAGTGTACCATTTTCTTTTCTGCCTGAAAGAACATAGTTCATAAGCATAATACCGGTTTCGTTTCCGCTCATGAGACGATAGCCTTTTTCTGTCTTTACGGCTATTCCCACACGGTCACTGTCAGGGTCGGTAGCTATAAGAAGATCTGCCTGTTCTTTTTCACAGAGTGCAAGTCCGAGACTGAGAGCTTCTTTTATTTCAGGATTTGGAGACGGGCAAGTTGTAAAATTACCATCCGGCATTTCCTGTTCGGGAACGACAATAACATTCTCCACGCCTATTCTTTTAAAAATTTCTCTGACAAGCTTGTTTCCTGCACCGTTAAGCGGAGTGTACACTACTTTCAGTCCTGAACCTTTGCATACTCCTGCATGAACAGACTGTTCCTGTACTTTTGCAAGATAGCTTTCATATACTTCTTCGCCTACAAATTCGATTATGCCGCTTTCAAGACCTTCTTCAAAGCTTATAAGTTTTATATCCCCGTTGAAATAATCAACCTTGCATATTTCATCAAACACAGCATTTGCATTTACGTCCGTCATCTGACATCCGTCACTGCCATAACACTTGTAACCGTTGTATTTTGCCGGATTATGGCTTGCTGTTACCATTATACCCGCCTGTGTTTTCAATTCACGTACTGCAAATGAAACAACAGGTGTCGGCTCAAGTTCCTTGCTTATATAAACCTTGACACCATTTGCACCAAGCACTCTTGCAGCTTCTCTTGCAAAAAGATCAGCTTTTATTCTTGAATCGTGTGAAATCGCAACGCTTGGATTATCATACTTTGATTTAAGGAAATTTGCAAGTCCCTGTGTTGCACGGCGTACTGTATAAATATTCATTCTGTTTGTTCCGGCACCGATAATTCCACGGAGACCGGCTGTTCCAAATTTCAGTTCTGTATAGAAACGCTCATATTTTTCATGTTCATCTTCTGCAATACTTTCAAGCTCTCTGATGAGATCCTCATCATCTTTGGCATTCTTAAGCCAGTTTTCATAAGCTGTTCCGATATTCATTAAAAAAACCTCCTGATAAATTCAAACTTAACATAATCCAAATTTACACAATTATCATAACACATTTTGCTTTCTGTTTCAACATTATTTTTCAAAACATCCACATTTTCCCGACTTTTTCATGCAGATAGTTTTTCATACTTTGACTGTTTTTTTGTTGAAAAATGATATATATCCATGAAATTATATGTTCTTTGCAGGAATATATTTCTATTTAAGGCAATTTATTTAAAAAATGCCAAATGAAAAACAATCCGTAAATGTGAAAATACTATAATGTATACATTCGTAAAAAAGCCGGTGGATGTCACTCCATCGGCTTTGTTAATTCATAGTTATCGTTCTGCGGAATACGATTCAGCAGAATGTCGAAACACAGATTTTATTTTTTAGGAACGGGACAGTTAGCAAGAAGAACTGCACCTTTATCAGCTGATGTCACAAGAGATGCATATCTTGCGAGATATCCTGTTTTTATAGCAGGCTCTTTCGGCTGCCATACAGCACGTCTTGCGGCAAGTTCTTCATCACTGACTTTCATGTTTATTGTATTGGCATTTATATCAATTTCGATAATATCGCCGTCTTTTACAAGACCGATAGGGCCGCCGGCTGCTGCTTCCGGTGATACATGACCAATTGCCGCACCTCTTGTCGCACCTGAAAAACGTCCGTCAGTAATCAATGCTACTGTGCTTCCCAGTCCTCTGCCCATAATAGCAGATGTAGGATTAAGCATTTCTCTCATGCCGGGACCGCCTTTCGGACCTTCATAACGGATTACAACAACATCACCGTCAACGATTTTTCCGCTGTTAATTGCTGCCATTGCCTCTTCTTCACAGTCAAATACTTTTGCCGGACCGCTGTGTTTAAGCATTTCAGGTGCTACTGCACTGCGCTTTACAACACAACTGTCAGGTGCAAGGTTTCCTCTGAGTACGGCAATTCCACCTGTCTTACTGTACGGATTCTCTACTGGACGTATTATTTCCGGATTTTTATTCAGCACACCGCTGATATTTTCCGCAACAGTCTTTCCTGTACAAGTAATAA
>CACXGC010000185.1 GCA_902767155.1 uncultured Ruminococcus sp.
GTATCATCATCCTGACCGTCATCATACGTTGTATCATCATCCTGACCGTCATCATACGTTGTATCATCATCCTGACCGTCATCATATGTTATATCATCGTCCTGACTGTCATCATACGTTGTGTCATCGTCCTGACCGTCATCATATGTTGTGTCATCATCCTGACTGTCATCGTATGTACCATCATCAGATTCTTCAAATGTTTCTTCGCTTTCCTCTGATGGTTCGGCTGTTTCGCTTGTTGATTCCTCCGCCGAACTTTCAGCAGAACTTTCTAACGAACTTTCAGCAGAACTTTTTTCTTCGGACTTTGAAGATACCGCTGACGAATTATTTTTAGAATTTTCCTTCACCGGTGTTTGAGAAACAACTTTGGATTCTTCTCCAAGTTTCAGATAAGATTTTCCGCCCTCAGCAAATGCAAGTGAAACATCAAGTCTTCCCACAGCATTTTCTTTGACATGAGAAGAAAGAATATTCTGTGCTGTTTTCAGCTTATACTCTATATTCTCAAAATCTCCAACGATTATGACAAATCCGTTCTTGCGGATAAGTTTTATTTCCGTTGTGTTAGACATATCTATTGTCTGTATATCCTTAATTTTATATTTGGATATAGCATCGGTCAGCTTATTGAGATACTTTTCAAGATTCGCATCTTTGTACTTTATCGGGTAACAAAGCTGTACATCTTTAAGTTCTGCACCAAGCACAGCCGGTATATTATTATACTTATTACTGTCATTTATCTCAATAACTTTACCTTTTTTTGACAATACAACATATTTTCCCTTGCTCTCAATAACAGACTCAGGCTTTGCCTCTTTAAGAACGATATTGATCTGTGTAAACGGTTTCTTTTCTATACTTACTTCTTCAATATAGGGAAATTTTCTTACTATTTTTTCTTCACCCTCAGCGGTACTGCAAAAAAGGAAATTATCACCTATATTGATACAGCAATTGTCAATAATATCTTCTTGCTTATATCTGTTTGAGCCTTCCACCGTTATCGTATTGATCTTGAATAAAAAGGCTATCATAGCACCAACAGAAACTGCTATAAGCACAAATACTGCTATTGCACCAAATAAAACTCTTTTTATTCTCTTAAGATAAGGATTTTCAGGTTCTTTAGGCGATTCGGTATTAACTTGCGGACGTTTTCTTTTCGGCGGATCTTTTTTCAGAATATCTTCCGCTTGTTTGTCAACTTCATTACGGCTTATTTTTCGCTTTGAAGGTTGATTTTTGATTTTCAGTTTTCCGCTTGTTTCCTCCTGTATCACTTTTTCAGTTCTTTCCTTTCCTTCCGGTGAAGGTGTTGGTCGCCTGACCTTCTTTTTGTTATAATTTTTTTCTCCGGAAGATTTTTTCTCCATGCGCCCACCTCCGTCATTTTTTATTGTCATATAGAACATTATAACACAAATCCTCGAAATTGCAACCGCAAAAAAACTTATTTTTCGCTCAATAAGCCAAAAATCCGCAAAATTAACAACGCTTTCAAAAAACAAAGCCTCTGACGCAAAAACATCAAAAAATCCCTGTGATATGCATTTCAATTACACATTACAGGGATTTTAATCTGATTTCATTTTGCTCTATGTGACGCCAGAACTTCAATAATTACAGAATAGATTCTCTTTGCAGCATCGTCTACTGCCATTTCCTTTGCATTTTTCCCGTACTGTTTCAATCTCTCCGGATCGCCTGCAAGCTTATCTATTTCCTCTGTAAGTTTTTCAGGTGTGAGATCCTTTTCCTCGATCATTACTGCCGCATTATTCTCAACAAGAGCCATAGCGTTATGATACTGATGATTTTCCGCAACGTTAGGTGAAGGAATAAGAATTGAAGGTTTGCCCTTGACTTGTATTTCGCTGAGAGTAATTGCTCCAGCCCTTGCGATAACCAAATCTGCTGCCGCAAGACATACAGGCATATCATTTATATACTCTCTGATATCAAGATTATCGGCATTATCAAGATCCGCGCCCTTATCTTTCAAAAGATCAGGAAACCATTTTCCATACTGTCCATAAGCATGAATATGTTGATATTTTCCATCCTTTGCGCTTCTTGCTATAATATCCGCAATAGATTCATTTACTATCTGTGCACCAAGACTTCCTCCAAATGAAAGTATGACCGGACGTTCATCAAGTCCGAGCAGTTTTCTGCTTTCGTCTCTGTCTGCTGTAAGTATTGCGCCTCTTACAGGATTTCCTGTTTCAGTAAACTTTGAATGTCCCTTAAAATGTTTTTTTGCTGCCGGCATTGCAAGCATAACCCTATCAGCATGTTTTGCAAGCATTTTATTTGTAACACCGGGAAATGCATTCTGCTCATGTATGATTGTAGGAATACCAAGCTGTGCTGCTGCTCTCAACACCGGACCGCTTACATATCCACCTGTACCCACACAAATATCGGGAGCAAATTCTTTTATGATTTTTTTTGCTGCCTTGCCCCCAGAAATTGCTTTTGATATGGTTATGATATTTTCTTTCAGACCCTTGAGTGATATTTTACGGCTGAAACCCTGAACGCTTATTCCCTTGAATTCGATTCCCGCCTGCGGAACAAGACGTTCCTCCATACCTCCTATTTTTCCTACATATAGTATTTCTGCATCAGGCTGTCTTTCTTTGACATATCCGGCAATAGCAAGCGCCGGATTTATATGACCGGCAGTTCCTCCGCCTGCAAATAATATTTTCATATCATTAATTTCCCCCTATGCTTTTTCGAGATTTGACTGTCGTGATATCGACAATATTATTCCCATTTCAGCAAGCTGCATTATAAGTGCTGTACCTCCGTAACTAAAGAACGGCAGGCTTATACCTGTATTTGGCAGCCAGTCTGTAATAACAAGCACATTAAGAATTGCTTGTAGTCCTATCTGAGCGGAAAGTCCGACTCCAAGCATACAGCCAAACGGATCTTTTATCTTTTTGGCAATCGTCATTCCTCTCCACACGAGCAAAATGAATATAATCATTATGACAGCTGCGCCCATAAATCCAAGTTCTTCGCAAACTACAGCAAAAATAAAGTCATTCTGCGGTTCGGGAATATACATATATTTTTGTCTTGACTGTCCGAGTCCAAGACCCCATGCACCTCCGGAACCTATAGCATAAAGTGACTGTCTTGTCTGATATGTCTTATCCCACATTTCTTTAGTCGTATAGATCAAAGCCTGTCCCCAGCCATCAAGTCTTTGCATTGCGTAACCTATCTGATTAGTTAATACAAAATAAGCAACAACACATCCTCCAAGAATTCCAACTATAACGAAATAACGTATCTTTACGCCGCCTATAAACATCATTATTGCTCCCAGCAATCCCAGAACTACTATCCCCTAATAATGTGGTTCAAGAACCATAAGACCAAGATATGCAATTATAAGAAGTGCCGGTATAAAAACACCCACTTTAAACGTATGCATTTTTCTGAAATGTTTTGCTGACCAGTTGGCCAGTACAAGAACAAGAGCAAACTTAGCAACTTCCGATGCCTGAAATGAAAACGAACCCAGATATATCCATCTTTTCGGGTCGCCCGGCATAAACAACACTGCAACAAGAAGAATAATTCCGATACCATAAATAATCCAAGACAATTTTTTAAGGATCTGATAATCCACATATGAAACACCGATCATTATAAGCACGCCTGCAAAAGCAAATCGGCTCTGACTTTCGAGATATTCCTGACTCCCTTCTCCATATTTCAATGCATACGGATAACTTGCTGAGTACATCATTATTATTCCGATGATTACAAGCAGCATTACAAGGAACAAAAATGTCATATCCATTCCCATGCCTATAGAGAATATCTTTGATAAAAATTTAGGCAATCTTGATTTTTTACCTCCGAGAATATCTTTAAATTTATGTTCTTTTTTTACGGGCGTTTGCGGCTTTGATTCCGGCATTTTTTTAGCCGGTGAAGCCCCTGAGTGCATATGCCTCACTCCTTTACAATATTATTTTTTCAGTATGATGCACCGCCAAAAATCGTCAGTGCAAGTGCACCTGCTCCGCATATTGCAGTTACGATGCTGAAAACAATAACGATCTTTACTTCCGACCATCCGCATTTTTCAAAGTGATGATGTATAGGACTCATCTTAAAAAGACGTTTTCCATGTGTCAGCTTAAAATATGTTACCTGAAGAATAACCGAAAACATTTCCATAATATACACAAGTCCGACAAGAATCAAAAGTATTTCCTTATCAAGACCAAAAAGCAACGCACAGAGATAACCTCCAAGAAAAAGTGAACCCGTATCTCCCATAAATGTTTTTGCCGGGAAAAAGTTCCAGAGAAGGAATCCAAGACATCCGCCGGCAATAGCAGCAGACATTACAGAAAGTCCTGTTCTTCCAAGATATCCGGCTATAAGCATAACAAATATTGCCCCGAAAAACGTTACAGAACCTGCAAGTCCATCAATACCGTCCGTCAGATTTACCGCATTTACCATACCGACAATAAGTATTGCCGCAATGGGATAGTACATTATTCCTATATCCACAGTTCCAACAAAAGGAATAAATGTTTTCGTATTCTCGCCGAAGAAATACAATGCTGCAAGATATGCTATTGCGACAATAAACTGGAGTGCAAGTTTCTGTTTAGGTGTCAGACCGAGATTTTGTTTTTTCGCAACTTTTACATAGTCATCAAGAAAACCTATTGCGCCAAATCCGGCTGCCATGAGCAAGCCGCCTATTACTTTGGCATTTTGCAGCAGTGTTTCGGGCGGGATATCATTTTTCGTTTCAACCAGATTATATACTATAACACACAGTACAGTAGTCACTATACTTGACACTATAAACATGAATCCGCCCATTGTAGGTGTACCCTGTTTAGACATATGCCATTTGGGACCCTCTTGAAGTATCGTTTGTCCGAAATGAAGTTTCTTGAGAAAAGGCACAAGCCATATTCCCATCACTCCTGAAACTGCAAATGACACTGTTGCTGCAATTATTGTCCATATTCCCGACATATTATTTCCACCTTTCCAGTTCTTCCCTTATATCCTTTTCTTCGTGTATGGTCAAATTTCCGGTGAATTCACGCAAAAACCCTCCGCAAGGAAATAGATCCCTGCGTCAGATTTTACATGATATGATTATCCTGATTAAACACAACTGTTACAACAGTAAACGGTTCAACTTCTGTTCCTGCCGCTATATCTTGTGTTTTAGCATATGTCATGCTCTCGTCTATTGACGAACCCATAATACATACATTCAGATCATTAATTGATGCAAGATAGTTTACATCACTAAGACTACAGTTTGTAAAATCGGGAACTTTTACCTTAGTCTTACGGCTTTCTTCATCTGTGTACAGTACTACTGTACCTTCTTTCGGAATATTTGAATATGCTGTTGGATTCTGTGCTATTACATTCTTTCCATTTCCGATAACTCTGGCTTTCAGACCATCTTTTTCGATACTTGCCTTTGCTTCGTCAACACTCATATTATCATATACACCCACAGACGTATCAAGCTGAGAAAGTTCTTCTTCTGTATAAACCTTTTCTACTCCAAGATACGGAAGAACTTCAGACATTATATTTCTGAAACAAGGACCGGCTACCGCAGAACCATAGTAATTTATTTCTGGATCAGGCGTATCAAAGTAACAAAGCAGTGCTATCTCCGGATCATCACAAGGTGCAATTCCACAGAATGATGCAATATAATCACCTGTTGCATTTCCGAACTCGTCAACCTTTTTTTCTGATGTACCGGTTTTTCCTCCAATACGATAACCTGCTACATAACCATTTGTTGCACCGCCTGATTTTGCATTACGCTCAAGCATATTGCATATCTGTCTTGCAACAGTCTCACTTATTGCCTGACGCTTTACAACCGGTTCTGTTGCTTTGACAACATTTCCTTTGTTATCAACTACCTGTGAAACAACATATGGAGTCATAAGTTTTCCCTTATTTGCAATAGAAGCACAAGCCGTAAGCATTTGAATAGGTGTGATTTTGAAGTTCTGACCGAAAGATCCTACTGCAAGATCCATGAGTCCTATACCATGAGGCTCGCCGGGTGTACTAAAGAATATACTGTTGCTTTCACCGGGCAAGTCTATACCTGTTTTCTCTGAAAAACCGAAAGCTACATAATACTCATAAAACTTTTCCCGCTTGAGCATAAATCCCATCTGCATAAACGCAGGGTTACAAGAATTACAAAGAGCTTCTTCTATTGTCTGAGCGCCATGACCCGAATAATTCCAGCAGCTTATATATCCTGCTCCCTCATAAGGTGAATATGATCCATCGCATGAAAATACCCTTTCGTCTTCCTTAACAAGATCTTCTGACAAAACCGCTGATGCTGTCACCATTTTGAAAACAGAACCCGGAACATAAGTATCACTTACAGCCTTATTTCTCCATTGTGCTTGTAATGCATTTACGTACGCCTCATTCTGTTTATCTTCCGGTAATGCATTTATCTCTGCTTCCTTCTTAGCATCCTGCAATTTACGGGGATTATTAGGGTTAAAAGATTCTTCACACGCCATACCGAGAATTGCACCGGTTTTCACATTCATCATTACTGCACAGCCACGGTTTTTTACATTGAATTCTTTCAAAGTCTGACGAACATATTTCTCCATTATACTCTGAATATTCTCGTCGATAGTAAGAATTAAGTTATTGCCGTCTACTGCATCAATTTTCTTCTCATACTGATACGGAAGCGGATTGTTTGTTGCATCCTTTGCAATTACAACCCTGCCTGAATTACCGTTGAGTTCCTCATCATATTGATACTCAACACCTTCAAGACCATTTCCATCATTTCCGACAAAACCGAGAACCGCACCTGCAAAATTATCATGAGTATAATATCTGCTGTAATTTTCATGCAGTTCAATAACCTCTCCGATACCGTATTTATCATATATCTCGCTGTTGAATTCAAGAATCTTGTCTTTGATACCGGCATCTACTTTTGAGCGTATCAGAATATAATACACATTCTGCTTCATTTTTTTTGACAAATAATCGTAATCCTCGTTCAATATGTCTGCCAGTCCGCGTGCAACAATTTTCCTTAATTCTTCATCGTTTTCTTTTTTATCATCAAACTTTGCCGGTGCTATAACAACATCCCATGCAGACACACTCTGTGCCAGAATGTTTCCGTTCACATCGTATATACTTCCACGTTTTGCTGCCACAACTTTATCAAACAATTGCTGATCTACAGCTTCTTCTTTCAGGCTGTCACCTTCAAGAATCTGCAGCTGAAACAGACGGAAGAATACGCTTCCAAATCCCAATATAATTATAATCAGCATAGTTATGTTTGATCTGTTCCACAATGTTGCAATTGCGCCTTTTTTTGCCATATTCCTTCTCCTTTCCCTCATGAAACA
This sequence comes from uncultured Ruminococcus sp., assembly GCA_902767155.1. Lineage (GTDB taxonomy): Bacteria > Bacillota > Clostridia > Oscillospirales > Acutalibacteraceae > UBA1213. The sequence continues at coordinate 7,449 of CACXGC010000185.1, forward strand.
GAACTGCACCAAAAAAAGAGCGACAGCATATCATCTACTCTTTTGCTGCAGTTCATACTCACTATATAATATTGAAAGTACAGTTTGTTTATGATTCGTTTTCGTCCTTTACATCACCCAAAAAAGCCATTGAATGCTTTCAGGATGAATTCAAATGCATTATCGTCACTATCTGCAAAAACTGTTCCGCTGTCCCCTTCCGTCAACGCAAGATACTGTTTTTGAGCTTTTTTTACAGGAACCATATCAAGTTTTTTTTCGGCATACTCCCTTATATAACTATCTGTCAGCAATTTATTTATACTGAGCTGATATCTTGTTTCCTGATCCTTCATTTCTTCAAGAACTTTCTGTTCTTTGTAGAGTTCATCATTAAGTTCATTCAGCTGGGCACTGAACCTTACCATTGTAATAGCTACTATTGCCACAGCAATTGTCAGAAGTGAAATACCTATTATGAGAAACGGATTTCTTTTTCTTCTTTGGGATTTTGCAGAAGAACCCTGACTAATACTGATAATACGCCCGCTTTTCTTTTTTTTACGGCTTTTTTTGTCAGCATTTGTCATCTGAATTTTTTCCTGATCTGCAAACTGATCTATATCGTAAGCAGTACTTCTATTTTCTACAGCCACTGTCACTGACCCTCCTTTAAACACAGCTTTTTTTGCTGCTCATATATATATTTCTTTATTTATCTTTTCGCAACAGCGAAGTTTTGCACTTCTGCTGCGCTGATTATCCTCAAGTTCATCCGGTTCTGCCTCTACCGGTTTTCTGGTAATAAGCTTTGCTGAAGGTTTTCTTCCGCATACACATATTGGAAAATCTTTTGGACAATTACAACCTTCACACCATTTAGCCATACGCTGTTTTACCATTCTATCCTCAAGGGAATGAAATGTTATTACTGCAAGTCTTCCACCTACGCTGAGACATTCAAACGCAGCATTAAGACCTTCCGAAAGCCTGTCAAGTTCACCATTTACGGCAATACGAAGTGCCTGAAACGTTTTTCTTGCCGGATGTTTATCGTGTTTCTTTGCGGCAGGATAAGCAGATTTGACTATTTCCGCAAGTTGAAGCGTAGTTGTTATCGGCGCAACCGCTCTTTCACGTTCAATTGCCCGTGCAATATTTTTTGCAAATTTTTCCTCACCGTAAGCGCTGAGTATGTGAGCAAGTTCAGAAAAACCAAGCTGATTTACAAGATCGGCTGCTGTTGTACCGCTTTGACTCATACGCATATCAAGCGGCGCATCGTAATGATAAGAAAAACCTCTTTCCGCACTGTCAAGCTGATGTGAAGAAACGCCTATATCAAGCAAAACACCGTCAAGAGATGAAATATTATGTTCAATACATATTTCCCTTATGCATGAAAAATTAGACTTAACTATTGTTACTCTCGAATCACCTGAAAATCGTTCTGTAAGTGTTTCAATAGCGTCAGGATCCTGATCAACACATATAAGACGACCATTTTCTCCAAGCATTTCAAGTATCGCAGATGAATGACCACCGCCGCCAGCAGTACCATCAAGATAAGTACCATCAGATTTTACGGCAAGCGAATTTATTGTTTGTTTCAGCAAAACAGGCTTATGTGAAAAAAACATTTTTTACCTTCCTTACAGGTCAAGAAATGACATAACATCATAACTGACCGTAATACATCATAATCGGAAAGCGATGTACTAATATTTTGCACATTACTCCCATGTTACCCTTATATTATAGCCCAACACACCCCAAAAAGCAAGGCATATCAGGCTATTTTTTGATAAATATTCAAAAATCACATCATTTTGTTTGTAATAGTTTCTAAGGCTTTTTTACATACTTTCCGAAAAATTGCAGACAATGATATTGAGGTGATCTGATGCAATATTTTTATGCATTTATTGTTGGCGGTATATTATGTGTCATAGCACAGATACTGATAGATAAAACAAAACTTACTCCCGCAAGAATACTTGTTATTTATGTTACTGCCGGGGTTATCCTTACCGCTGTCGGAGTATATGAACCGTTAGTAAATTTTGCCGGTGCAGGTGCTTCTGTTCCTTTGACCGGATTTGGTTATTCACTGGCAAAAGGAATTGAGGAGGACATTTCTGCAAACGGCTTTCTTGGTATACTGACCGGAGGACTTTCTGCCTGTTCCGCCGGAATAGCTGCTGCCGTTTTCTTTGCATATACTATGTCTTTGTTCAAAAAACCAAAAACTAAATAAAATTATTTCAGCTGATTGTCGGCACATCTGCTGTGTGCCGAATAAAACATAATGATATTTTCATCAAATCTATTTCAAATATTTTTGTGTTTGTTGCCAAGACAACAGAATTTTTTTATTTGAAGGTATATAATATTGCCATAATATAATGAGAGGAGATTTATGCTATGGTAGAAACAAACAGCAGAAAGGCAGCAATTATCGGCTGTGGATTTGTAGGATCAGCATCAGCTTTTGCTTTGATGGAAAGTCATCTTTTTTCCGAAATCGTCATGATTGATGCTGATAAAAACCGTGCGGAGGGTGAGGCACTGGACATTAGTCATGGTTTGCCGTTTTCAAAACCAATGAAAATTTACGCCGGAAATTATAGGGATATAAGTGACGCAGCAGTGATTATAGTCACCGCCGGCGCAGGACAAAAACCCGGTGAAACAAGGCTCGATCTCGTGAAAAAGAATGTAGCAATCTTTCGTTCCATCATACCTGAAATCGCAAAATTCAACAAAGATGGGATTTTGCTTGTTGTTGCAAACCCTGTAGATATACTGACCTATGTTGCAAAAGAACTCAGCGGATTTCCCGATAATCGTGTATTCGGTTCCGGAACAGTACTTGATACTGCAAGACTTAAATATCTGCTTGGCGAGCATCTCGGAGTTGACAGCAGAAGTATTCATGCTTTCATTATCGGAGAACATGGTGACAGTGAAATCGCCGCATGGAGCAGTGCAAATGTATCCGGTGTTCCAATTCATAACTTCTGCGAAATGCGTGGACATTTTGAACACGATAAAGCGATGGTCGAAATAGCTGAAAATGTTAAAAACAGTGCTTATGAAATTATCGAAAAGAAAAAGGCTACCTACTATGGTATTGCAATGTCTGTCAAACGTATCTGTGAGGCAATCGTGAGAGATGAAAAATCCATTCTTCCTGTATCAAGCATACAGAAAACTGAACTCGTAAGCGGCGTAGCTCTCAGTATGCCTGCGATTGTCGGCAAAAATGGCGTTGAAGGTCTTGTTCCCATAGAACTTAACGAAGATGAAAAGGCAGCACTCAAAACATCAGCAGAAACACTTAAATCTGTACTCAAAGAAGTACTGTAGTGACATACTCCCGCCGCCTACGCTAACGCTTAGAGGCGGGGGCTTCTCGCTCAAGTATGGTAACCCATACAGTATCAACGAGCTA
>CACXGC010000186.1 GCA_902767155.1 uncultured Ruminococcus sp.
GGAATAAATGAAATATTTATAGGCTATTTGTATGTTAGAATATCCGAGAGCTTTAAGAGTACCGATTTCGGTTCTTCTTTCCTCAACCATTCTTGACATAGTGGTAAGACATACAAGAGCAGCAACGATAAGAAAGAATACAGGAAAAACAGCGGCAATTTTATCGACACGTTCCGCATCTTCAATAAGACCGGAGTAACCTGTGTTGTCATCACGTGTATATACATACCATTTTGCCTCATCAAGAGAGTCTATAGCTTTTTGTGCATCATCAAGTTTCTTTTCAGCATCGCCAAGTTTTGATTTTGCTTCTGCTTTACCTGTTGCAAGTTTTTCTCTTGATTCCTTTAATTTGCGCAGACCTTCTGTTTTTTGTTTTTCCAATTCATCCTTGCCTTTTTGAAGCTCGCTTTCGCCTTCAGATAATTTAGTTTGTCCGGCCTGCAATTCGAGCATACCTGTAGTCATAGCTGTGTCATATTCAAGTCTTCCGATTTCAAGCTGACTTTCGGCATCATCAAGTTTTATTTTAGCTTCATTAAGCTGTAGTGCGCCATCAGTCTTTTTTTCCTGAAACTGAATTTTAGCGTTGTCAAGTTGAGTTTTTGCATCATTGAGTTTGATTTCAGCATCTTGAAGCTGTTTCATTCCGTCATCATATTTTTTTTGATATTCCGAAAGTTTTTCTTTGTATTCTTTAAGTTTGTCCTCCAGTGAAACAATATCTGTATCTTGTGGGACAGATATTTCAGTTTGATGTTCGTCTAATCTTTCAGATAAAGCTTTTTTTATATTTTGCAGTTGTTCTTCTGTTTTTGATATAACTTCATTACAGAGATCAATGCCGGTTTTCAAAATGGTAAGTTTTGATTCTGCCTGAGGTTTTGCCGAACCGTAAAATAAACTGTATTGAGTGTTGTATTCGTTTGAAGCAGCATCGAGCTGAGCCTGTGCTTTTGAAATTTCAGTATCATAAAGCAGCTTTGCACGGTTATATTCAGCTTTACCTTCACTATATTGTTGTTGTGCAGCGGTAAGTTTTTGTTTTGCCTCAATGATACTGTCAGTGTATTTTTGCTGACCCTCTTCAAGTTCTTTTTTACCTTCGGATAGTTCTTTTTCGGCGTCTGCGATCTTTTGTTCACCTTCCGGTATTTTTTGGGAAAACTCTATTTCTCCCTCATGAAGTTTTTTTGCACCGTCATTTATTTCCTTTTCCGTCTCGGATTTCTTGTCATTATATTCATTTCGTGCATCGGAAAGTTCTTTTTTTGCGTCAGCTAATGTAGTATCATTGAAAATCCTTACACGTTCCTTTGAAAGATCTTCATATTTTTTTGATTGCACATCTATAATGTTGTTATATTCATCTGAAAGATCAGATTCGGTAATATCATGAACTGTTGTTGTCAGGTAAACATTAGTATAGCGTTCACTGACAAAATTTTCGGGTGGTATCATCATAAAGAAGCTTATAGAGCCATCACCAATATTAGTGTTACCACGAAGATAGGTGATATATATTGGGTTTGAGACAACGCCGACTACTTTGTATTCAAGATTGCGGACAATATCGGTTGTATCCTTATTTTCCACTTTTGGGTTGAATGTGATAGTACTTCCTATACTTATTCCTGAAACACCGTTAAAATAGCTTTCTATCACACATTCATTTTCCTTTGTAGGAAATCGTCCATCTTCGAGAATATTTTCATTTATGAGTTTGCTGTTTGTGTCGGTGATTTCCGGCATAGAAAAAACTCTTACAACAGAGTCTGCATTGTTTTGTGTTATTATAAGATCAGCCATATATCCGGGCATGACATCAACAGTTGTATCAACATTTTTTATCGCATTTATATCATCATCGTCAAATCCTACTGTTGAAATAAGACGGAAATCCATAAGATTGTTATTTTCAAAATAACCTCTGCCGGTTTCAATCATGCTTGGACAAGCAGCCCGTACACCTGTAAAAAATCCGGTACTTAATCCTATTATTGCCATAATGGAAATAAATCTGGATTTTGTGTTTTTGATTTCACGAATTATATTTTTTTTAAGTGCCTTCATATAACCCTCCTTTGTTACAGATGGTTAAGGCATCATTTTTTTACATCAAGGGAAAAGTAATATTTGCAGATATCTCGCTGATTGCCCTGATAGTTTCCGATTTGCTGAGATATAAAGACAAAGCCGCATTTTTCCATAACTTTTCTGGAAGCAATGTTATCGTAAAGGCAGATTCCGGTAATTTTTTTAATGTCGAGCAATTTCATAATAACAGGTAAGAAAGCAGTAACAGCTTCGGAAGCATAGCCGTTTTTTGTATATTTGTATGCGATATGATATCCTATTTCCCATGTTTCGTCATCGAGGGGAACTGCTTGTACATATCCTATATTTGTTCCGTTTTTCAGTATCACAGGATATACAAGAGGACCATCAATTCTTCCGTACTGAGACATGAGATATTCTATTGTTTCAGCAGCATCTTCGACAGTTTCAAAAACCTCATCCGGAACAAAACGACGGTTATCATCGTCAAGAGAATTCTCATGTACTACTTGTGCCATATCCGGAGTGAATTCGGTAATGGTGAGTCTGTTTGTTTCAATATAAAACATAACATTAACATCCTTTCTTGAGTAATAATACATCAGTTTTGCAGTGAAAAAATCAAGGAAATTTTGATTTTCTCACATCAAGCATGGTACAATTATATCATATATGACAGAAAAAATCTACAGAAAAAAATAAAAGAGAGCTGGCACAAAAAAGTGACAGCTCCGATTTAATATCAGAGGAATAGTATTGTTTTTTTATTCATGCTTTTAATATAGCAAATATTTCATAATCATAGAACATACCGTTTTTGAAGATCGCACTGTGTATAGTTCCTTCGTGAGAAAATCCGGCTTTTCTGAGCGCAGAACAAGCGCTACTGTGATTTGAATAAGGATGTGATTCTATTCGCATTATGTTGTAGTTTTTGAAAACCTCTTTACACATTTTCGTGATGACTTGCGAACCGATTCCATGCCCTCTATACTTTTCTGCTATCCAAACTGATAATTCGGCACTTCTTGAAAAAATTCCGTTTCCGAAAATGACATCAATACCTCCAATGGCATGACCGTCAACCAATATTGCGCGACACATCTGGCGTTCCTCACTGTTGAACATTCTTTCTCTGATATACTCCTGTGCAAAAGCAATATCCATGGGATAGGGCAGTGTTTCGCAAAGATTATCGGAAAGATGAGGGTCGTTTGTTGAGTTCATAAAATCGTCAATATAGATTTGGGTCCATTTCTCTAGTCTAAAATCCATATTTATTACCACCTTAAATAAGCATTGTGTCAGTATTATAACATATCTACAGAAATTTTGCACTTGTTTTTTTGAAAATTTGCTCAGAAATTAATAAAAAATTAATACTCATACGAATATTAGGGTGACATACTCCCGCCGCCTACGCTAACGCTTAGAGGCGGGGGCTTCTCGCTCAAGTATGGTAACCCATACAGTATCAACGAGCTA
>CACXGC010000187.1 GCA_902767155.1 uncultured Ruminococcus sp.
AAATAATAAGTCAGCCTTACGGCTGACCGGCAATTCATCCCCGACCTATAGAGGTCGGAGTCTTCTTGCCGCTTTAGGATAAAAATGATATTTGCGAGGGAGTGTCGCATGAATCTTAAACATAAATTATATTATCATCCTAAATACAATAAACATAGTCAGCCGGAATTTAAAACAACCGATATCTGCCATCGATTTCACGCCTGGCAGATATCGGTTTTATATTTATACGGTATATTCCCCCTCAAAATACAAATACTAACCTTGAATAAATTTGTAACAAAGGAGAAATAAGCCATGCGTGCAACAGGAATTGTCAGAAGGATAGACGACCTCGGTCGTGTTGTTATACCAAAGGAAATACGCAGGACGCTCAGGATAAGAGAGGGCGACCCGCTTGAAATATACACAGATTCAGGCGGAGAAGTTATTTTCAAAAAATATTCCCCCATGGGAGAAATGTCAGGATTTGCAGACCAGTATGCCGAAGTAATAAACAGAGTTTCAAAATCTCCTGTGCTAATAACAGACAGAGATCATGTTATTTCGGCGTCAGGAGTTTCAAAACGAGAATACCTCGACAGAAGAATTACACCCGAACTTGAAACTATAATGGAAAACAGACAACATTATATTGCTGACCGTAATAATGTCGGAAAATTAATGCCGGTTGAAAATATTGACAGATGCGCCGGAATTGTTTATACTATAATCTCAGCAGGAGATATCACCGGAGCAATTGTCATGCTGATTCCCGATAACGGAAATCTTCCCGGTGATGGAGATATAAAACTTATGCAGGCTGCCGCAGCTTTTCTTGGCAGACAAAACGAGGAATAAAATATTCCATTGCTTGCCGGAAATACTGCTTATAACTACTGGTAAATCGTCTACAATATGCTTGTTCGCCATTAGTTATGATATTCAGCCGAAGGGAGCAGCAATATGAAGAAACAAAAATTACAGATGTCTGAAACATTTTTTCTCGGAAGTCTTCTCGCAGTTATCGGTGGATATCTTGACGCATACACTTATATTGCGAGAGGTCAGGTATTTGCAAATGCCCAGACAGGAAATATTGTCCTTCTGGGCATAAATCTGGCAAAGGGAGATTATATCCGTTCGATAATGTACCTTCCCCCAATAATAGCCTTTGTACTTGGTATTCTTCTTTCCGAAAAATGCCGCCGTCATCTCAGCAAAGGGCGTTTGCACTGGCGGCAGTACATTATTTTACTGGAACTTATTTCTGTAACAGTAGTAAGTTTTCTTCCGCTCGGAAAACACAGCGGAATAAATTTTGATACTATCACAAATGTTACAGTATCATTTGTGTGTTCGCTGCAAGTGCAGAGTTTCCGCAAATTCAGAGGCATAACCTGTGCGACAACTATGTGTACAGGAAATCTCCGCAGCGGCACTGAATGTCTTGACCGTTATCGTGTCACAAAAGAAAAAAAACAACTACATAACGCAGGCAAATTTTATGGCATAGTATTTTTTTTCATAATCGGTGCAGTATTCAGCACTTTCATCACAAGAATGACCGGAGCACTCTCTTCGCTTGTTTGCAGTTTTTTACTTGTTATAGTTTTCGGTGTCATGTTCATAGATTCAGAAAAAGAGAAACTCTCGTAATTGAAAGTTTCTCTTTTTTGTGTCAGTTATAATATTATCGTGACAATCGAAAGCACTGTCAAAACTTCCCGTTTGTACAAAATTGCATCAACTTATCTCTTTTTCCGCAGTTCCCTGAAAAAATCCGAAAGCATTGATGAACACTCATCCGCAAGAACTCCCCCGACAGTTTCAGGCTTATGATTGTACGGCAGTGAAAAAAGGTCAACGACAGAGCGTACAGAACCGGCTTTTTTATCCTCGCATCCGTAAACTACACGTTTGAGTCTTGAATTGATAATTGCTCCGGCACACATAGGACACGGCTCCAGCGTAACATACAATTCACATTGCCATAAACGCCATCCCCCAAGATTTTTACACGCATCATCTATTGCAATAAGCTCAGCATGATACAAGGCATTTTTGCCTGTTTCACGCCGATTATAACCTCTGCCGACAACTTCCCCGTCTCTGACAACAACTGCACCAATAGGCACTTCATCAATAGCTTTAGCCTTTTTTGCTTCCTCTATTGCCAGCAACATAAATTTTTCCTCTTCTGTCATCCTATCCTCCGAAAAAAATACACTTTTCTTACATCTACACACTAAACAGCACAACTATATTGTAAAGCATATGCACAATTATTACAGCACGCAAACAACCGGTGCGCAAAAAAACTTCTCCAAGTATCAAACCACAAACAAATGCAAATGTCATTCCCGAAAATCCGGAATGAACCATTCCAAAAACAACAGCAGATATAAATACCGCACTCTTTCCCACTGACTCATACAATACTGCCATAATATATCTACGAAAAAGAATTTCTTCAAGCACTGCCGGAAGTATACCTACAACAACTACAGCCAATATCAGACCATAACCATCTGTAAACAGTTTCGTTTGTGTATTTGTGTGTATTCCCAAACGATCATAAAGCCATCCGAGTATGAAATTGACCGCAACACACAATACAAAGCCGGCGGCAGATATTATATATACATTCCCACCGCCTGATATTTCCAAATAGGAATATTTTTCCCTATAATAAAAAATTGGCGGCAAAAGGGTGAAAAATGTCGTAACGGCAAGACTCAAAAATTCGCCGAAAGGAATTTCTGTCAAAGAAAAAACTTCTGTGACCTGTGAACAAACAAATTTTATTGCCAATGTGACATACTCCCCCACCTATAGAGGTGGGGGCTTCTCGCTCAAGTACGGCAACCCGTACAGTATCAACGAGCTATCCCCGTG
>CACXGC010000188.1 GCA_902767155.1 uncultured Ruminococcus sp.
GAACTTTGACGGAAGCTCCAAAAGAATATCATCTCTGAGCAAAGCATCAGTATCGAGCATATAGTCCGGTGCTTCAATATAATCATCGTCACACTCATCACGAGCACTGACAACGAGCATATGATGAAACCTACAGGCGCAGTCTTTGTCAAATTCCGCCAAACATCTGTCACAGAAGCCATGAATACGGTACTTTGTATCCGCCTCAAAAATCACTATACCGGCATGATTTTCCACAGTAATATCAGCTGTGACATTTCCGGCAATAGAATTCATTCCGAGTGCAGCATCTGTCAAAACGAATTCTGTCTGAACAGAAAGGCTTTCATTCTCATTCAGAAAAATCTTTTTCAAATCAAGAATCACAAGCTCACCTCGACAAAGTTTCGGCCATTGCAGAACAAGCTCCGCAATGAAACGCCATAGTTTATTATAATGTCATATAACATTTTTGTCAAGCTATTTTTTCAAAAAGTTTTCCGTATGCGCACAAATGCAAAACAGGGAAACGAAACCGCTTCCCTGCAATAAGACATAGACTGAGCCGATTATATTTTTTCCGATACAGCAGAAAGACTCTTCGGAAGGTCGTTTTCGTCTGCTGATACGAGGAATGTAAACTGTGTTTCCGTCTTTACGGCAAGAGCATTAATTTTTTCGATGAAATCAGCAAATTCATCAATATTTGTTCCGCCGATTTTGAAAGTAGAATCAACAAGTACATCGGTAACGTCATAGTTGCCTGCACAAAGTCCGCTGAGGAATCCGAAAAATGCTTCATAACCGGAGATAGAATACTGTTCCGTATCAATAAGACGAGCCTTATGTGTAACGTCATAGGTAAGTTTTGCTCCCTTTTCGATTACTACAACATTACCGTTTGAATTTTCGACAGCCTCGTTTGCAAGACTAATGAGTTTCTTTGTTTTACCTGTACCCTTTTTTCCAACAATCAGTTTTACCATGATTTTAGCCTCCTTGAAAATGATATACGAAACGGGACATCACGTTTCATGAGAACCGCTATATATATATTATATTAATTTCAACAAACTGTCAACCGTTTCATAAAATGTTTTTATCAAAATTTACAACATTGAAACATTTTCCAGAAATAATGATTATTTCAATCTTGCTTCAAGTGCTTCTTTCTGATCTTCGTAACCGGGTTTTCCGAGCAGTGCGAACATATTCTTTTTGTAGCTTTCAACGCCCGGCTGATTAAACGGATTAATTCCAAGTGTATAGCCGCTTATTGCGCAAGCCTTCTCGAAGAAGTATATGAGATAGCCGAGTTCTGCCTCGCTTGTATTTTCGATATTAAGGACGATGTTAGGAACTTTGCCGTCTGTATGAGCAAGAACTGTACCCTCGAAAGCTTTTTTGTTAACGAAATCAACTGTTTTTCCTGAGAGGAAATTCAGACCGTCAACATTTTCTGGATCTGTGCCTATTGTTATCTCATACTTGGGTTTATCTATCTGAACAACAGTTTCAAACATTGTTCTTGTACCGTCCTGAATGAACTGACCCATAGAGTGAAGATCTGTAGAAAATACTACAGATGCCGGAAAAATACCCTTCTGATCTTTGCCTTCGCTCTCGCCGAAAAGCTGTTTCCACCATTCATTCATAAGAGTAAATGCCGGTTCATAGCTTACAAGCAATTCTATCATCTTGCCCTTACGGTAGAGTATATTACGTATAGCCGCATATTTGTAGCAGTCATTTTCGGAGAGTTCCTTGCTCATAAGTTCCTCACGAGCCTTTGCTGCGCCGCCCATCAAAGCATCAATATCAGCACCTGAAACGGCGATAGGCAAAAGACCTACAGCTGTAAGAACGCTGTAACGTCCTCCAACATCATCAGGAACAACAAAAGTTTCATAGCCTTCTTTGTCTGCAAGCTGTTTGAGTGTACCTTTTGCTTTGTCAGTTGTACAGAAAATTCTTTCCTTTGCGCCCTCTTTACCGTATTTCTTCTCAAGAAGTTCACGGAAAACTCTGAAAGCGATAGCCGGTTCTGTTGTAGTACCCGACTTTGATATCATATTGATAGAAACATCTCTGCCCTCGCATATCTGAAGAAGTTCAGAAAGAGCTGTAGAACTTATGGAATTACCCGTAAAATAGATATCGGGAGTATCCTTTTTCAGTGCATTGTAATTCGGAGATCTAAGGAATTCAATAGCAGCTCTTGCGCCAAGATATGAACCGCCGATACCAATAACTACGAATACATCTGTATTACCCTTAATTTTTTCTGCTGCCTTTTTAATTCTCGCAAATTCTTCCTTATCGTAATCGACAGGGAGATCCACCCAACCGGTAAAATCATTTCCCAAACCGGTCTTGTTATGAAGAAGATCATGTGCAGCTGCGATCTGTGGAGCGATCGCCTTATATTCTTCCTCATTAATAAACTGCTTAACGTGCTTATCACTTAACGTAACGGGCATAAAATATCCTCCTTACTACACCGGCATAGTACCGACGTATAAATTTATGTATCTATTCTACAATATTTCGTTTCATTTTGCAAGGAATTGTGCAATATTTATTCAATTTATTTACGAAAATTTCTTAATTCCGAAAAAGAAAAAAACATATTCATAAACTTACCCATTATTTGGGAAAATGTATAACATTTTGTTACACAATTCCGATTGACACACCCGAAAATAAATGGCATAATATAAATTGCTGCAAACGAAGATGCAGTATAGATGTCAGATGACACTTGTAAAATCAGGAGATGATAAAAAGCAATGAAAAACGACAATAATACAAACAGTAGTAACCAAAATGACAGCAACTATACAGATCTGTACTCCGTTCTTGAAAATTTTGCAGATCATGAACCAAGACACATTTCTCCGCCAAGCAGAAAGAAAGAAACTGAAACCGATAAAAATACAAAGCCCACGAGAAAACCTGTAAAAAATGCCAAAAAACGAAAAAAGAAAAAAAGCGGCTACAAGGTTCTGATTGCAGCAGTTTTGATTTTGCTGTTCGGAAGTATTGCGATTGCCGCTATGAGCGGAATTCTGCTGCCGCCTGCTATAACGACAAATACATCGGATGTATCGGAAGATGCTGTCGAATCATCCGTGTACGAAGAAGAACCCGAAGAAGAATCCGAAGAAGAATCCAAGCTTTCATATGAGCCCACCGGTGAATTCAAAGTTGATAACTCGAAACTGACTCCGGCTGTTATAAAATCTCTGGAAACTGATGTGACAGCAAAGTATATTGTTCTGTACGATGCAACATCCGACAAAATTATATATCAAAGAAACGGCAGTAAGAAATGTTATCCCGCAAGCACAACAAAAATGCTTACAGCTATTGTAGCAGCAAAAATAATTCCTCCTGAAACAGTTATAACTGTGGGTGATGAAATAGAGATGATTGAATCCGATTCAAGCACCGCATATCTTATAAAAGGAATGAAATTGAAATTTGAAGCGCTGATGGATGCTTTATTACTCCCGTCAGGAAACGATGCAGCTTATACGATAGCTGTAAACGCTGCAAAAATGTATACGGGAAACTATGATATGTCAAATGAAGAGGCTGTCAAAATATTCATGGAACTCGAAAACGAGGCTGCAAAAGAAATCGGATGCAAAAATACTCATTATGTCACTCCCGACGGATGGCACAATGATAACCATTACACAAATGCGACAGACCTGGCAAAAATTGCAGCATACGCCCGCACAATACCTCTTGTAAAAAATTCATGCGGCAAAGAAGAAGTCACATGGGATATCATAAAAGACGAAAGTGATGTATCAACTCAAAGCAGTTATGAAAGTTCTGCAAATGAGTCATCCACGTCTGAAAGCAGTATCACGGAATCATCTGTTACCGAAAGCAACACGGAATCCTCGGAAGATGAAAGTAAGCCTGCTGACGAAGAAACCGATGACGAAAATTATAATTATGATGACGAAGACGGAGAAGAAGACGGAGAAGAAGAGGAAAGCGAAGTATCAATTCCCGATGAAATCTATTGGTACAATTCAAACAGAATTTTACAAAGAGGCAGTGAATCATATTCAGAATACTGTGACGGCATGAAAACAGGCTTCACAGACGAGGCTGGAACTTCTGTAGTAGCATCTGCAACTATGAACGGTCATACATTTATTGCCGTAGTCATGTTTGGGGAATCTTTGAGCAAAAAATATGAAGATGCAAACATCCTTTTCAAAGAGGGTTTCAAACTTTACGGTCTGACATATAAATACGGCGCAGATTACAACGAAACAACAGAATAACATCAAGGCGGCTAAAAGTGAGTTTTTTCACACAGCCGCCTATTCATTTTTAAAATGAATATATTTCTCCTAAAAAGCTGTCACTTTCTACAAAAAATACTTGTACTTTTCAAAATATTATGTTATGTTATAGTAGTAGTGTTATCAAGCTGACAATATTTTTTGTTTGCAAAAAAGGGGAAAAAATTATGAATATAGTATTGGATATTATTGTCGTCGCAGCAGTTTTTCTGTTTGTTTTCAGTGGTTATAAAAGAGGTCTGATAAATACAGTCGTCCATTTTTTCGGTGCCGCTGTTGCCTCAATAGCATCTTCAATAATAGGGTCATTTCTTGCACTCCATCTTTACAATACGTATATAAGGTTCAAGATAATTCAACTCATTTCTGATAATATGCCCGAAATAACTATGGCAAGCAAGGCAAACGAAATCGCAAACGGACTTATGGATAATCTGCCTGATTATGCAAAAAATTTCTTATCACTTGCCGGTTTCGACATAAAAAGCCTTACAAAAGAGATCGCTAACACAAAAGCTAAAATTCCTGAACTGATTGAAAGCTTGGTTCGTCCTATAAGCCTGAAAGTTACGACTATAATCATAACTCTTGCACTGTTCGTTGTTTTTGTTGCAATACTTTCAATATTTACAAAATCACTTACTTCCGCAGTTGATATTATAGGATTAAGCGGAATAAATAAGCTGCTCGGTGCAGTACTCGGCGTACTTGCCGCCGCGGTAATTGTAATGATAGTTTCGCTTGTCCTTTATCTTCTCATTGCATTCCTCCCTCCGGATAGTGCGGAATTCATCAGAAACGGTATAAACAACTCATACATTTACAAGTATATTTACAGCATCAACCTGCCCGAATATCTCATCACAATTGTTACAAACGGCGGAAAATTGTAAACCCTTATTGAATATACCGTACATTATGTATTTTTTTCAATAAATTGTAGACATAACTCCATGAAATGTGGTATTATATATCTGTATCTGTACGTCACTTACGGTACAGTATACTTTCGTATAAGGGATAAAAAGAAGGGAGATTTTGTATTATGTTATGCAGTAAATGTAAAAAGCGTCCTGCTGTCGTTTTCGTTTCAAACACAGCAGACTCTTCCAATACAACCGCTTATTGTCTGGTATGCGCCAGAGAAATGGGCATTAAACCTGTAACAGATATTATGGAGAAAATGGGCATTTCAGAAGATGATCTTGCCAATATTCAGGAACAGATGGACGACCTTGTAAATTCCGGTCTTATGCCTGATGCCGATAGTTTTGCCGATATTATCGGAGATAATGACGACATTGAAGAAGATGACGACGATTTCAGCAGAGGCGGCGCACCAACCTTCCCACCGTTTTTCAAAAACCTGTTCAATTCAAAAGACCCAAGCGAAAAACTTTCTGATAAGGACAAGAAAAAGGAGGACAAAAAGTCCAAAAACGAAACACCTAAACGCCGCAAAAACAGAAAACATATTGACGCTTATTGTACCGATCTGACACAACGTGCACGTGACGGCAAACTTGACAGGATTATAGGCAGAGAAAACGAAATCGGCCGTGTTATACAAATACTTTCACGCCGTACAAAAAATAATCCGTGCCTTATCGGTGAACCCGGTGTTGGTAAAACCGCTATAGCCGAAGGTCTTGCACTCCGCATTGCCGCCGGCGATGTTCCGCACCGTCTTAAAGATAAGGAAATTCAGCTTCTTGACCTTACTTCACTTGTTGCCGGTACTCAGTTCCGCGGACAGTTTGAAAGCCGAATCAAAGGTCTTATCAACGAAGTAAAAGAATCCGGAAATGTCATTCTGTTCATTGACGAGGTACACAGTCTTGTTGGTACAGGTGAATCCGAAGGCTCAATGAATGCCGCAAACATTATGAAGCCTGCCCTTTCCAGAGGTGAAATTCAGGTCATAGGCGCAACTACATTTAACGAGTACAGAAAATATATCGAAAAAGATGCTGCTCTCGAACGTCGTTTCCAGCCCGTTACAGTAGCAGAACCCTCTATTCAGGATACTGTCGAAATGCTTATGGGTGTTAAAAACTACTACGAGGATTACCACAGAGTTCATATGGCAGATGATATTGTACGCAAGACAGTTGTTTTGTCCGAAAGATATATCACTGACCGTTTTCTGCCGGATAAGGCAATTGACCTTCTTGACGAATCATGCACTCATGCTTCTCTCAGAAATACAAATCTCGAACAGTTCGACGAAGATTCTGATACTCTTGAATTACTCAAAGAACAAAGAGACTCTTTGCAGTCCGAGGAAAATATAGATTACGAAAAACTTGCTACTGTCAAATATGACATTGCAAAGCTTGAGAAAAAAATCGGAGAAATGAACGCCGATTCACTCTTCGCTGACGTTACAGAAGAAGATATAGCTCACGTTATTGAACTCTGGACAGGAATCCCTGCATCTAAGGTAAAAGAAAACGAACTGAATAAACTTGCTGACCTTGAACAACAGCTCAAAGCCAAAGTTATCGGTCAGGATGAAGCAGTTTCCGCACTTGCCGCTGCTGTAAAACGCAGCAGAGTTCAAATAAGTCCGAGAAGAAGACCCGCATCGTTCATTTTTGTAGGACCTACCGGTGTCGGTAAAACCGAGTTGGTAAAAGTTCTCTCCACCGAACTTTTCAACACTCCCGAAACTCTTATAAGACTTGATATGTCTGAATTTATGGAGAAACATTCCGTTTCTAAGATAATTGGTTCTCCTCCGGGTTATGTCGGCTATGATGAGGCCGGACAGGTGACTGAAAAAGTTCGCCGCAGACCATATTCCGTACTCCTTTTTGACGAGATCGAAAAAGCTCATCCGGATGTTCTTAACATCCTCCTCCAGATACTTGACGAGGGTGTACTTACCGATGCACAGGGCAGAAAAGTCAATTTCAGCAATACAGTCATAGTCATGACTTCAAATGCCGGCAGCGAACGAAAAGAAAATCTTCTCGGCTTTGCAAAGACAGAGGCCGATGCTACTAACGAGAAAGTCAGAAAAGCTCTCTCTGAGTTTCTTCGTCCGGAATTTCTCAGCAGACTTGATGAGATAATCGTATTCAAACAGCTCAGCGAAGACAATTTCTTTGATATCAGCAAACTTATGCTTGATGAATATGTCGGTTCACTCGGCGAAAAAGGTATAAAATTCTCTTATGACGACAAATCAAGAAAATATCTTGCTAAAAAAGCTTACGGCGGACAAAGCGGTGCAAGAGATCTCCGTAATCTCATCCGCAAAGAGGTTGAGGACAAGATAGCAAATGCACTTGTTGAAAGCCGCAGCGGCATACTTTCCTCTATAAATCTTACTGCCGATGATGACAATATAAAGCTTGACATTGCATAACAAACGCGCCGTGCAGACTGTCTGCATGGCGTTTCTTTTCAAAATTTTTACTAATATTGACAATACAAACAAAAATGTTATATTATGGTATCAGAAATTTCAGCATATGTTCAATCTGTGAGGTGAGACTCTTGAAAATAAAAAAAGTCATCTCTGCCATACTTGCGGCAGTCACTGTTATTTCTCTTCCCTCGTGCAAAAGTGCTGACGAGGAAAAACTTGCTGAAACAAACGAAACTGTCTTTGAATATCAACCGCAGGAACAAAAAAAATTCTCTGCTCCCCAATTGTCATATACACCGCATTTCACAGACAGTGAAGTATTATTTCATTATCTCAATAATGATAATATTGTTATCATCAGCGACAAAATAACTCTTGCTCCTGTAGAAATTTATTACAAGGACTACACATTTTCCTGTGTATGCCGTATTTACAACGGATACGACGAGCCTATATCACACATAAGCCTCGACTGGTTCAATCTTTCCTGCTCATCAGGTGACATAGCACATCACCGCTTTGGTGAAATTGCTGACCTCACTATTTCCCCACATGATACGGCAATACAAACATTTACATTTTCGGAAGGCGATATTGAAATAATACCAAAGAAATTCGACGACATAGAATGTGAGTATTACTTTTCCTGCGAAAGACAAAAAAGCGAAGAACAAAAAAAGAAAGATGAAAAACTCCGCAGTATGCTTTCCCCATCTCCAAATAATATTTACGTTGACGAGTATGCCGAAAATTCAAAAAGAGACGGACTTTCATTTGTTCCGATACTGATGTATTACAAAAAAGACAAATTTTATGTAAAATATCGTATATTCAACAATTACAGCAGCACTGTAACAAAAATATGGATGCAATGGCTGAAAATCTACTGCAACAAAAAGCTCATTGCCGAAAAAAGTTTCGGTCTGATCGAAGATTTAAGCATTGCACCCAGCAAATATGCGGATTATTGTTTTGTATTCGACTACGACAACATAGTAATGTATGACGAACCTCTTCAAAATCCCAGTGCTTCTATATATTACTACTACAGCAGTGATTGACACAACAATCTGCAATTGACATTATTTACTATATCAATCCTGCGAACCGGCTTCTTCATCATCAGAAACCGGTTCTGTTTTTTTCAGTTCACCCGATTTTTTCATATGTGTGCCTATTATCTCAGTTACATCGCTTATTGTAATGAATGATGAAGAATTAACTGTCTTTATTATCTCCTTAAGCTCGCTTATTTCAAAACGTGTAATTACACAGTAAAGAACAGTCTTTTTTCCGCTGACAAGCCCCTCACCTTCCATTATGGTTACAGTTCTTCCAAGACGCTTGTAAATCTGCTCTGAAATATACTTTGAATCATCTGTAATTATCATTGCCGCTTTAGTCTGATTTACACCGGATTCCACAATATCCAGTACTTTCGATGTGATAAAATACGTCAGCAGACTGTACATTGCCCTGTCAAAGTCAAAAACGAATCCGGCTGTCATATATATGATAATATTGAAAACCAAAACAGTCTGTCCCACCGGAAGATTGAATTTCTTGTTCAACAAAATAGCTACAGTTTCTGTACCATCAAGACAGCCGCCAAATTTAATTACAAAACCTACACCAATGCCAAGAATGACACCGCCAAAACATACTGCAAGCAGATATTCTTTGGTTGCATTCGCCATCGGTGCAAATATCTCCAGTGCAACAGAAAAAATCAGCATTGCATAAGCCGACTTTACAATAAACAATTTTCCGATTTTGCTTGCACCTATAATCAGAAATGGAACATTCAGAATGATTGTAAGGACACTAAGCGGAAACCCTGTCAGATTATTCACCATAATGCTAATACCAACAACTCCACCGTCAAGTATCGTACAAGGCACAAGAAATTCTTCGATTGCAAAAGCCGCTACCATTGCGCCAATAGCAATAAACACAAAATCAAGAACCAGTTTCAAATCAATCTTTTTGTTCGTGACATACTCCCCCACCTATAGAGGTGGGGGCTTCTCGCTCAAGTACGGCAACCCGTACAGTATCAACGAGCTATCCCC
>CACXGC010000189.1 GCA_902767155.1 uncultured Ruminococcus sp.
GACTTTTATAGTTTTTATCACACTTCTCACCACCTTTTGATTTAGTATAATATCACAAAACTACAAAAGTCAACATATTTTTATAAATTTTTATAAAATCGTTTTAACTGTTAAAAGTCTCCTTTTATATTTCGGTTCTTAGTTCAAGTGATCTTGAAAGTGTTATTTCATCTGTATATTGAAGATCAGCACCGACAGGTATACCGTAGGCGAGTCGGGTAACTTTTATACCGAGCGGTTTGATAAGCTTGCTGAGGTATATAGAAGTTGCTTCGCCCTCCACAGTACCATCCATCGCCATAATAACTTCTTTTACTTCGTCATTGTTAAGACGCTGCAAAAGTTCTTTTGTGTGCAGCATATCCGGTGTACAGCCGTTGAGAGGCGAAAGCAGACCGTGAAGTACATGGTATGTGGCATTAAGTTCTTTCGTTCTCTCAAAAGTTGTAACATCTTTAGGATCCTGCACAACGCAGATTATGGAACGGTCACGGTTTTCGTCTGCACAGATAGAGCAGACATCCTTGTCGGTGAGATTACAGCATATTTTGCAGTAATGGATTTTTTTATGTGCGTCAATAATCGAATCAGCGAATTTTTCTGCTTCCGATTCTTTCATCGAAAGAACGTAATACGCAAGACGCACAGCTGATTTATGACCGATTCCGGGCAGCCTTTCAAATTGTTCTATCAATCTTTCAAGAGAAGCAACACTATATTCTGCCATAATCAGAACAGTCCCGGAACATTTAAACCGCCGGAAATTTTATCCATAGTTTCTGACTTTTCGTCACGAGCCTTGCGGATTGCTTCGTTTACAGCAGCGATTATCAATTCGGAAAGATCTTCAACATTTTCAGGGTCAACAACTTCCTTGTCGATTTCAATTGACTGAATTTCAAGGCTTCCTTTGATAGTCGCCTTTACAACTCCGCCGCCTGCTGCTGCCGAATACTCTTTTTCATCAAGCTCTTTGCTTGCATTATCCATTTCTTCCTGCATTTTCTGAGCCTGACGAGCCAGCTGCTGAATATTTGTATTGTTGCCGCTGTTGCTATATCCTTTAGGTAATCTTGCTTTCATTTGAGAGTCCTCCAATATGTTTTTTATTTTAGGTTTCAACGGGAATTCCCGATGATTTTAATTCGTTAACCAATTGTGCAAGGGGATCTTCTTCCTGAACCTCGTCAGGATAGGAATATCTGCCCAATCGATACGGTTTTCCTGTTATATTTTTTATGACATCACGGATATGTGCTCTTAATTTATCATTAGTTCTCAATATGTCGAAGCATATGGATGTTTTAGAATCAACGAGCACAAGATCGCCTGATATGTACGCAGTACTGCCGGTAAAACCGGATGCAACTGTCGGGGAATATTTTTTCATTTCCTCGATAACTTCCGGCCATTGTGTCATAGGCACTGCATCTTTTCTTAGTTTTTCCATTTCCTCTTTGCTCGGACGTTTCATTTGTGGAGCAGCAGGAGTAGATTTTCTTTGCGCTGATGGCTTTTCGGAAATTTCGGAAAGACCGATAATAGCTTTTTCCAGCTTTGCGACTCTTGTTTCAAGTGCCGGATCAATAGAAACTGCATTGCCAAAGGAAGGAGTACAAAGTCTTACAGCGGTCATTTCCATTTCTATTCTGCGATTAGCACCACGCAGCATTTTTTCAAGTGCAGACTGTAAAATGTCTATGGCGTTTACAACATCGGTCAATGGAATAGCCATAGCCTGTTCGGAAGCCCTTTTATAATCATCGTCAGACATGACCATAATATCACGAGGATTTTTCATGGTTTTTATAAGCATTAGCTCTCTGAAATGACTTATAAGTTCCTCACAAAGTCTTGCCATATCCTTAGAATCACGGTAAAGCTGATTTATTATGCTTATAATAGCAGCACTGTCTTTGCTCATAAACGAGTCGGTAATGGAAAGAAGATGACTCTTGTCTGCAAGACCGGCTGTTTTGCGGACAATTTCCTCAGTAATATGTTCCCCGTGACCCATGCACTGATCCAAAAGGGATAATGCATCTCTCATAGCTCCGTCAGCGATTCCGGCAATAAGCAAAGCAGCATTGTCATCAATTCCGACTTGTTCACTGTCACAGACATATTCAAGTCTGTCTGCAATAGATCTTGGTGTTATACGGTGAAAATCGAACCTTTGACACCTTGACATTATTGTTGCAGGCAGTTTATGGACTTCTGTTGTTGCGAGTATAAACAAAACGTGAGGGGGAGGTTCTTCCAAAGTTTTCAGCAGGGCATTGAATGCTCCTATTGAAAGCATATGCACCTCATCTATTATATATACTCTGTATTTGGCACTGGACGGTGTAAATGCAGCTTCCTCGCGCAAGTTACGTATATCATCAACGCCGTTATTACTTGCGGCATCTATTTCGACAACATCTAAAACGGTTCCCTCATCTATTCCACGGCACATTTCACATTCACCGCATGGGTCGCCGTTGTTCGGATGAAGGCAGTTTACAGCCTTTGACAGGATTTTTGAACAAGTAGTTTTTCCTGTTCCACGAGAGCCTGTAAAAAGATAGGCGTGTGCGAGTCTTTCATTTTTCAGTTCATTGCGCAAAGTGTCCGTTACCTGAGGCTGACCGATTACATCTGCGAAAAAGCGAGGGCGGTATTTTCTGTATAAGACACGATACAATCAGGACACCGTTACTGAAAACTTATAAAAAGTTATAAAATCAACTTTTATGTTCCATTCCTTGTTCACCGTTTCCATTTTCGATAATAAATCTACTCATGTTTGATATGACACTCCAAAGGCGTAAATTCCCAACTAACGTATGGGTACATATCAACGACACTTGTTTTGGCTATGCCGTTAATCCATAATATCTCATCAGATTTACACTTGCCTGATA
>CACXGC010000190.1 GCA_902767155.1 uncultured Ruminococcus sp.
AATCGCTGACAAAACCATTATCACATTCATAATTTATCTGCTCATAATCAAGCACCCAATTATAAATAAATCTCGCTGTTCCTGCACCTTCAAACAGTTTGGTTCTTTGCTTTTTGCTTGGGCACAACATGACTTTTATAGTTTTTATCACACTTCGCACCACCTTTTGATTTAGTATAATATCACCAAACTACAAAAGTCAACATATTTTTATAACTTTTTATAAAATCGTTTTAACTGTTAAAAGCCCCTCAATTATTTTTACGAAATGCTACACAAGATATGCGTATCACTTCCGAACCTTTTCAGAGGAAACAAGATGAACTCCGCTTTTCCGGCAATATTTTCTTCCGAAATAAATATTTTCCCATTTTCTTTTATGACATATACTCCTCCGGAATCCTCACGCTTTTCAGCCATTTCAAGACAAATATATTTCCCGTCATCTTCAATAAGAAGCACATCTCCTGCTCGAAAATCCCTGTTTCTTACATTTGTCACAACAGCTGTGGGATTCTCTTCGTCCAACAACACTCCGTCCACATCGTAAATACAGAAAATTGCATTGAATATAACCGTAAATGCCGCCATAACTGCAATAACAGCATAAACAAATCCTTTTGCACTTCTCATTGCCGCAAGACTATCAGAAAGATCTATATAATATTGTTCGGCAGAATAATTTTCGTCCCTGCTCATACGATTACCTCAATAAAAGATAGCAAAAAAGGGACAACTAAGTCCCTTTTCATGGTAATTATTTGATTTGTTCCTTGACCTTGGCAGCCTTTCCGACTCTTCCACGGAGATAATAAAGCTTGCTTCTGCGAACCTTACCATGTCTTACGACCTTAACATCAACAACGTTCGGGGAATTGAGCGGGAATACTCTTTCAACGCCTACACCATATGAAAGACGGCGAACCGTAAATGTTTCAGCCACACCACTGCCTCTTCTGGCAATAACAGTACCCTCAAACATCTGAATTCTTTCTCTGTCGCCTTCACGGATGTTTACGCTTACACGAACCGTGTCACCAATCTCAAACTGTGGCTTTTCAGCCTTTACGGATGACTCCGCAATTTTCTTAAGTGCGTCCATTTTCTTTTCCTCCTGTTATTATAGACATTCATGCTGTATTTTCAGCAGAGGACTGTCCGTTTCAAAGTACAGCTTTCGCTATGCTCCGAACCCCATCACAAGTGACGGTTTCAAAGACTTAATAATTATACCACATCAAAAATTACATTGCAAGGTTTTTTTCTTATTTTTTGACAACATTGTACTTTATCAGCAAACATTGTGTCACCGCGTCCGGGTGTTCACTTTGTTTCGTTTGCCATTCTTTTTGTAAGTTCGCTAAGTGTCACATCATAACCAGATTTTTCAAAGCCAAGATGTTTTGTACTGAGTTTTTTCTCATCTCCTATGATTATACCGGCAACGTATCCAAGAAAATACGGATTTTTTATCATAACCGGTCCTGTAAGATGCGTACCGAAAAGATTATTCAATCTTACACCCTCTCCAGTATCGTCATTGAAATTACCTAATCCCATTTTTACGGTAAACATCGGCTTTTCAATTCCTTGTATTTCGCTGCACTTGTTTATAAATCCTACAAGCGGATTTTCAAGAAATTCAGCTGTAAATACAGCATCAGCCGTATATCTTGTCTTATTTTGCTCTGTTACGTTAAAATCGAGAAAACCCAAACCATCATAAACAGTTCCATCAGCCGATGTTATAGTTTTTCCAAGCATTTCAAAAGAATTTCCTGTCATAAGCATAACTTTTCCGCTGTCGATATATTCTTTCATAACAACCTTATATCTTTTGATATCCTCAAGCACCAGCTTCTGATTTCTCTCAGTACCCGAACCTATGAATATAAAGTCGTAATCAGAAAAAACAGCGTTATCTCCGAAAGAAAGACGGTCAACCGTACAATTGATGTTGCTTTTTTGCATAATGCGCTCAATTGCCAATACATTTGCATAGTCTCCGTACAAATTCATGATATCATAGTATAAATGCAGTATCTTCATTTTTACCCACCTCAGAGAAGACCAAGAAATTTATTTTTATCCGAAAAACAGGTTATTGTATAAATGTACTCCTCCCTGTCGCTGTCAAGATATTCGTAAGCCTTGCCTATATCCTCAAAAATTTTGATTTTTTCCTGTGAAATCGACGTATAACTAAATCTTACAGCAAGATCATTGCAGTATTTTCCTGCAAGAATTATGTTATGTACATTTTCACAGTCAAGCATTTCAAAGTCAATATCCCACAGCCACGAAACATCACTTGTGAAATACTTTCTACTGACCGCATCAACAATGAACATTACATCACATCCTCTGCTGTCAGCTGCTGCAATACGTATAGACTGGTCGTATGAAATACTGTTTTCATGTTTTGAAGTAAGCAGTGTTCCCGATCTTTTTCCAAGTTTGAATGTAACAACTCTTCCGTTCTTCATAACATAGTTACTCATATCGGCAGCAACTTTTTCTCCGTCAAGACCGATAACTGACGCTACTGTATATGCAGCAAGAATGTTGTATATGTTGTAGAGAGATTTCAAAGCAAGCGAAACAGTGTACTTTCCATCTATAACAGCCTCGCCTTTTTCCAAATCGACAGATGTTACACTATGATCTGTATCATGTCTCTTATATCCGCAGGATGTACATTCATAGTGACCAATGTGGTTGTAGTGCCTTGTTGAATACTTCATCGACTTTTTGCAGTGCGGACAATATGCGCCGTCATCATAAACACTATCTGATATTTCGGTATCTGTTGAAAGCTTATCAGCACCAAACCAAATAACATCATCTTTGCCATATCCGAAATCAGATACAAGGGGATCATCTGCATTGAGAATAAGTTTTGTTTCCTCATGAATACTCTGGCGTATAGCATCATATACCCATTCCGGATGACCGTTTCTTGTAAGCTGATCTCTGTAAAGATTTGTAATTACATAGTGAGTGGGAGTTATATATTTGAAAGTATATTTCGCAAAACGCTCATCACTTTCGATAAGAAGTATATCACGTTTCACTTTTCCGCCTAATGTGGAATTTCCGAGTACAAGTGTTGTAACGCCCTCTATCTGGTTCGAGCCTTCTTTGTTCCATGCTACACTTTTCCCGTTTTCTGTGAGTATATGGGCAATCATTTCCACAGTGGATGTCTTTCCGTTACTGCCTGTAACAGCAATTATATATTCGGGCAGTTGTACCCTGCTCAGAATATCCGGACAAAGTTTCAACGCAACCTGTCCGGGAAGACTGCTTCCTCTTCCAATCAGACCACCAAAAAAGCGAAGTAGTTTGCAGATCAGTATTGTAAAAAACATCTTCATATACATATCTCCCCAATTGTTTTTTTGCCGTCTCAGGCATTTCCTCTGCTAAAACCAGCATTGCTATTATAAGCCTATTTCGTTTCTTTTTCAAGAAAAAGCAGAAACTTATCTCCAATTTCCAATTCATAATGTCGTTTTTTACAAAATTCTGTTTTTATTAATGTCATTCGTGCATAATTTGACTACTGCATTATGAATAAATCCAACACTTGTTTTTTTGCAGCATATGTTATATAATACTCTCATCATAAAACAAATCCGACACAATGAAGATAAGGAGTGGTAAAATGGAAAAGTTTTTAGCAGTATTTTTTTCAGCTTTGATAACATTATCATTTGCCGGCTGCCAGAATAGCGAAACGGATAATGATGACACATCTGAATCATCAGTTTCAGAAAAATCTGTTGAGAGTTCGATTGACGAACCGACAGAAAACTCTGTTCAGAGTTTGGTGGAAAGCGGCACTGAAAGTTCCTCAGATAATGATGGATTTGATTTCATGAGTTATGAGAGTAACGACGTATTTGATATTGGAAAAACAGAACTTTTTGTTGGAGATGCAAACTACAGGAAAAGTCTCGAAAGAAGATGCAAAACATATGAATTTTATTTTCTTTCAGACGGTTATAACATAAAAGCATATATCTCTATTCCGACGGATAGTATTGAGTTTGGAAAGAAATGTAAATGTCTGCTTTACAACAGGG
>CACXGC010000191.1 GCA_902767155.1 uncultured Ruminococcus sp.
AGTGAGGGATTCGAACCCTCGAAACGGGGTTAGCGTTTACACGATTTCCAATCGTGCTCCTTCGGCCAGCTCGGACAACTCTCCAAATATCCGCTCGGTATCGAACAGGGATAATTATATCATAAAAAAACATAAATTGCAAGCATTATTTCATATTTTTTTGTGAATTTGAAATCACAAATCTCCACACTTACAATATCTCAAAGTTTTGGCTGTAATTGTATAATTTTACAAAAAATGTATCATTAATTTATCGGTACTATCGCAATTGCCAATTTTATCTTTTTTGTGTTCTCTGTAATTGACAAATACCAAATTCAATATTATAATGGTGTCATAAAATACTTGCCTTGTGGCAGAAAATAACAGGAGGTCCACTATGAACAATAAAACCAAATTGGGCGTGTCTCTCGCACTTTTCAGTGCCTGCATTTACTTTGTAGCATTATTTTCAAGCTATATTCCACTGCTTCTGCTTGTGGGTTATGTGTTGCTCCGTGAAGATAATCTGTGGCTTAAGCAGAACGCTGTAAAAGCTGTTGTCATTGTTGTATTTTTCGACCTTATCTCTTCACTTATCGGATTTATTCCTGACACAATGAGTGTTATAAACGGTGTTATCGGCATTTTTGGCAGTGATGGCATAAATGTACCCATTTTGAACAAGATAATTTCACTTGTAAAAGATTTACTCTACTATGCTGAGAAAGTAATACTTATCCTTCTTGGTTTCATGTCTCTCAAGATGGGCTTTGTAAGAATCGGTTTCATCGACAACATTATCGCAAAGCATATGGCTCAGAACAACCAGTAATCACTCAAAACTCAATTATCGTTAATCAGGCGGGAACTGTTACGGTTTCCGCCTTTTTTATGCTAAAAAAATTTTTTTCAAAAGTTGACCCAAAAAGGTCAAAAAAATACGATTTCTCAGGGACTATTGAAAGGGGTCAAAGTTCTGACCTCTTCCTAATACAAACAAGGGAGATTATATTTATGGGCAGAATAACAGTAAACGGCAGTAACTATATTGCCGAACCTTTTTATCAATGGGATAAAAACCAAATTCTTACAATTTCCGGACTTGATCTTACATTCGCACCTGAAATACATTTCACCAACGGACTTATGGACCGTTCGATAGTACGTCAGGCTTCAAAAGACAGTTCCGGTATTATAAGCGTTAACGTGCCTGATTCACTTCTGCAAAAACCACATTCAATCATTGTATATGTATGCGGATATGAGGAAAACACGTTCACAACTTACTATAAATTTATCGTCAAAATAAACGAACGCATCAGACCATCTGATTATACACTCGAAAATAACGAAGAAATCTATTCTTTTACAAATCTGGAGTACAAACTCAATAACACAGCCGTTCAGCTTACAGAACAGATAAACACTTTCGCTCAGCAGGAAGACCGCAGAATAAACGCTATTTACAACACTATGACCTCACCATTTATTTTCAAGGGAAACTGTCAGTTTTCAGAACTTCCCGAAACTGCCGAAATAAATGATACATACTATGTGACCGACCTGAAATGCCGCATGACATGGAACGGCAGTTCGTGGTATCAGTCATCATTGAACGAAAGCGAATACGAGGATGAACTTTCATCTGTCATGAACGGACTTACAAATGTGTACACCTCTTTGAAAAACGACTGTGGGATGAATGTGATCCGTTCCGGCGAAATCTCTCCGTACATCATAGAATATAACAAGTGGAGCGGCGGAGAATCTACTGTACATTCCGGATTCCGCTCTTTCAGATTTGATGTTTCACAGGCAGATTCCGTTACAGCTGATACGGTTACAAGAAGCGGAACAGATACTTATGTTCTTCTGAAAGAAAATCAGGTTATACGTCACTCTCAGCTTACCGGCGGCACTGTTACCGGAATAACAATCAATACAGAAGATGCTGATACGCTTATCCTCTGTGTCTTCAGCGAAAACGAAAATCTTGTGAAAGCTTACGGAAATTATATCGAACCCGAAATCGAAAGCCAACTGTCTGTCTCTGAAATTCAGGATGGATTTTTTTATCAATACAGCCTGAACAAACCTGTAAGCACCTACGAAAATATCATTTATGACATTTCTGGCAAAAACGTCGTCTATCTCAATCACCATGTTGTCGATGCTGTTTCAAATCTGTATACTGTACTCGACGAAGACGGTCAGGTCATCGGATACGCTTCACCTCAGGGGGATGCCTCACAACAAGCATATGTTGAAGCCGTAAACTATCCAATATATGTAGGGAACGCCAAAAAGCTTGCAATATCACATCTGAAAACAAGCGTATATTCCCCTGTGGTCTTCTGCTCGAGAAAAACAACAAACACAAAAATCAACGAACTTGAACAGCACATAAGCAGTTTCGAGCATGAACCTTTCGAGGATAAAAAAATAGTATGGCTTGGAACATCTATTCCTGCCGGACAAGGCGGTGTCGGTATGAATTCAAGTTTTGCATATCCTCAGATGGTCGGGGAAATTTTAAAAGCCAATGTTGTGAATGAAGCTATCGGCGAATCTTCTGTACATTGCCGCTGTATACAGAGAGTTACAGCAGAAAATCCCTACGGCTTTGAAGAAAACTGGATAAAATGCGCCAAATGTCTTTCAAATACGATTGAAGAAACGCAATGGCTTATAGACCACAAAGATGATTACAGCGCCGACGGATTTACAAGAATATTTACAACAAACCGTCCGGAAACTTTGACCAATGATTTGAAGGCTTTCTATCTTTCCTGTTCATACGAAAACAAGATAGCTCAGCATCTTAATGACACCGATTTGTGGGTCTTTGACCACGGACACAATGACAGAATGGACGCAAATACAAACGGTACAGAAAATTATACCGATGAATATGTAATGCAAATCTACGGAAATGATACACGCTTTACTTTCGAGGGAGCTATGAACTACCTTCTGACATATATAAAAAATGCTGATAACTTCGCCAAAATAGTAATTGTCGGCGAATATGAAAATCAGAAAATGTACAAAGTTCCGCCCAAACAGCAAGCAGTTTCAGACAGCTGGAACATTCCGTTGTATGAACAATGGAAACATATCGGTTGGTCTCAGCATACGATAACTACAACAGGATATTGGAACGACCAGACAGGTCTTTGGGTCGAAAGCGGCGGAGAATCTCAGACAATTACTTTACTCCAAAGATTTGTCCGTGATAATATACATCCTCATTCCGACTTTTCCGGATATGCACTAAGACTTATCGCCGAAAATATCGCCAAATGGATAAAAAACCAAATTATAATATAACTTTCCATCTTTGAGAAAGAAAAAAATATCCCTTGCAGAGTAAGGAATTATTTCCCGCCTCTCAAGGGATTTTCTTTTATAGTTCCATTCTTCCGAACGACTCTTTCGGAATAGTCTGCGAAATTCTTCTGCGGAATTCCTTCTCCTGCTTTCTATCTATCAGAAACTGCGGAATCAGTCCGTTATTTTTCAGCACATTAGTCAACCACATTCTGACGCTTTTGTCCGGTTTCAGATACTTTTTCACTACATCGTCAAATTCCATACACTCTATATCTCTGAAAAATTCATCACGTTCCGGATTTTTTACGGCACATGAATATATTTTTCCCCCGTTTGCTTTTATCGCTTTTTCCGAATTTACTGTCACGGACTCTATATTTCCACTTTCCATCAGTTGTTTACCTTTTTCAGAATGTACAATTGTCAATGTAACTCCGTCAACGTCCTCAAGTTCCGACAAATTTTCCGAGAACCAACAATCACCGATAGTTATATCGCTTATTCTGTGAACAGTTTTAAAATGGCACTCATAACATGACCTGCGAATTGATAAATTTCTGAAAAATGATAGTGCAAATGGGTCATCAGCTGTCAATTTCATGTACTTCTTTCCGTTTTTTAAATCAATAGCATAACAAGCTCTGTAAAACTTTTTGTAAATCTGTTTATCCCTCATCACAACTTTATCAATCTGCCCGTTTTTTTCGCTCACCCATCTCAAATACTTGAAATATACTTTCGGCGATGGAACTCCGTAACAAACCACATCAATACAATAAAGTGCATCATATTCTTTTCCCAAAAAACTGTGAAGTCCGTATATCTGGCAAGCTGTACCCGAAAATAAAACTCTCTTCCCTTCGAGAAGTTTTTGCCTCACATCTTTGTAAATGTCACCTATTCTGCTCTGTACATACTTTGAGCGTGACAGTTTCTCTACATTGTCAGTATCCGAAACAGCGGCATGACAAACTTCAAAATTTTCTCCATACACACACCCGTAAACAATACTGTTCCCCTCTGAAAGAAAATTTTTCGCTATCTGAGTGAATACTCCGCCCGAAGCTGAACATCGTCTTATACTTTCGTTCCTGCTTCTGCTGAGATACGTCTCCGGCATATCGGATAATTCTTTGAAATGCGCCCTGTTCACCGGGCAGGTTTTCCGACACATACCACATTTTATGCATAAATCTTCATTGACTTCCGGATAAAGAAATCCTTCTTGATTTTCTTTCATGCTTATACATTTTTCCGGGCATACACTATAGCAGGCAGCACAACCGGTACACTTGTCATATTCCGTAATTTTCACAAAAAAATCCCCCATAATTACAATTTTCCAAGTGCATCAGCAAGAAATTTCCTCGACTTTTCTATTTCGACATTCAGCAATTTGTTTGTTTTATCGTAGTCTGTCACCGATGATAAATTCTTTTCCATATCCTCAAAACTACCCGTCAGTCTGTTTTCAAGTCCTGCCACAGTCAGCAATGACCGTATTCTCGTGTTAGTAGAATTTGCATCAGAATTTGAAAACCGGTTGAACACAAAAAACTCTCTGCCAAACAATATGGAAAACACTGTTCCGTGAAATGAATCTGTGCAAACATATTCCGCATATTTGATATAATTCAGAAAATCTTTCGGCGTAACATCATACAGCTTTTTACCCGAAAGTTTTTCATCCGCTTCAACATATTTTTTCATATGCGGCAGACTCACAAGCATTAACTCTGTTTTTTTGGAAAGCTTTTCCGCCATTTCTCTGTGACTTTCGTTATCTCCAAGAAAATAACAAAATATGTATCTCTCACCCTTATGCATAAAATCATTTTCTCCGCACAATTCGTTCCATACCTGTACACCGACTGCAACTGTCGGGTCAAGAACCTGTACAGCATCTTTTCCTGTGATTTTGCGAACAATATCCAATCCGCTTTTTTCCCTGACACTTATACTGTCCATTCGTGAGAGGAATTTCCTGTATTCTGAAATGTATCTCTCCGCTATCTTCTCAGCTCCAAAACTTGCAGCATATGAAATTCTCGGTTTGTTATCCACAAAATTCAGGTTATAATAATCTGTTATCATATTTCCTGATTCCCATATCTGGTCACTTCCACAAACAAAACAGCAATAATTTTTACTGCATGACCTCAAATTGCCGTATCCTTTGATAACTCCGCTCTTTTTATAAATTTCGTCAAATTTCTCAAGAGCCTCATGTCTGCGTTTCGTATTCTCATTCACAAAAACTTTGCCTGTTTTTCTTCTGAACTTCCTTACAATTTTCCGTATCAGAATATGCGGTCTTTTATCGTACTTCGGATAATAGTCCACGATTTCCGAATCAAATCCAATTATCTCTATAAGTTTCTGCATTGCGTATGCTTGCAGCTTAGTTCCATAATTA
Source organism: uncultured Ruminococcus sp. (assembly GCA_902767155.1). Taxonomy (GTDB): domain Bacteria; phylum Bacillota; class Clostridia; order Oscillospirales; family Acutalibacteraceae; genus UBA1213. The sequence continues at coordinate 5,732 of CACXGC010000191.1, forward strand.
TCAATTCTGTACGGCGTGACCAAACCAACATAAGCCATAAAAAAATCCCCCCTCATTTTCTGCCTTCATCACAAAGCGCAAACAAAGGATAGTAAAATATCGCACTTGTCAGTGATTCTGCAATACCCATAACAAAAAAAGATGTTATCGCCCCAAGAACCATACATCTGAGTTCCGGATTATTTTTTGTAGCCACATTCAGCGATTTATCCGCCACAAATATAAAAGCTGTGAGCAGTATAAAGCTTATCAACCCACCCTGTAATACAATATACAGTATGTAGTTATGCGGATGCGACGCATATATATATTTATGCATCAAATTTACAGAAGACTCTCCATAGCCGAATACAGGATTCGCCACTATCAGATTTATAGCAACATCCCATATTTCTGTTCTTCCTGTAAGCGTTTCTGTAGACCTTTGGAGAAAATTATCAATAACGAAACTGAACAACGTCTGCTGTCTCAAAACCACTATCACTATATCTATAAGTATCACAACAAAATAAATAGCTTTGACTTTCAAACGCTTTATAATTTCAACCACGGATTTAAAGTTACAGCCAAGTACAAACAAAGCAAAAACTATCAGCCCCATTATACCGCCGCTGCTCTTTACCATAATAACAGTTACAATTGAAACCGCAAGAAGAATCCTCGACCTGAAAATCCGGCTTTTATCAAATTTTTCAGAATATACATAACTGAACAAACATATCGGAAGAATTAATCTCACCATAGGATTTTTATATCCGAGAAACCAATTTGCACTGTAGCCGTCTGCATAATCCGATACGGTAGTGTACATACCATTCGGAAAAATTATGACTGTTGCAAAATTTATATATATCATGATCTCGCCGATGATTATCACGACTTTCAGAAATTCCGCCATATCTCTGTCAAGATAATAGCAGAAAATAATCACCATTGACAATTCATAAATCTCGAACGATGGCATGACTCCATTGTAAAAAGACAATGCTATATTGTACAAAAGAAACAGAAACAAAAACAACCTGCTTTTTTTGATATGCAATCTTTGTTTAATCAGCAATAACCCCGAAAAAACAACCACCAACATTTTCCACGCCACGATTATTTTCGACAATACTCCATTAAAGTAGAACATTTCCGGAAATACAAAGGGAAGAATCATCAATGCATACATCAAACTCTTTTTGCTTACAGTAAGCTTTTTCCCCATATATCTCACCTGCTCAAAACTCAATACTCCGACAAATAACCAATTCTGCATTTTTTATATAGTTCTTCAAAACTTTTCAATTGAGCCGTAATCGAATATTTCTCTATATTCAGTTCTATGTTGTCGTAAAATCGGTCAAAATTTTCTCTCTCAAAAAAATTCTCAAGAAGTTCTGTAAATTCGTCCTCCGACTCAAACATAACACCCGATTTCATTTCTCTGATAATTTCAGGAATACCGCCTCTGTTACTTGTAATTACCGGCAAACCATATTTGTTAGCCTCTATTACAACTCGTCCGAACGGCTCGTCCCAAAGCGAGGGTATCACCGCAAAATCAGACACTATGTATTCCTTTTCCAATTCCTGCTGAGTGAGATGTCCACGAAAAATAATTCTTGAGTCATCTTTTGCCATTCTTCTCAATTCTTCGCCATAATCGCCTTCACCGCATACAATAAGCTTAACATCCGGCAATTTAATTTTCCGAAAAGACGATACAAGAAGAAGTATCCCTTTTATCGGAATAAGCCTGCCAACAAAAATAGCTGTTTTTGCTTTGCTCTTTTTTTGTCTCCTCGACTGCAAAAATTTTCTTGTTTCTTCCATATCAAGCCTTATTGCATTAAATATACATCTATGCTCCGATGAAGCAAAAAATCCATCATCGAGCAACTTTCCAAGTGTATAATCTGACGGCGCTGTAACAATGTCAACAAACCTCGAATATTTTTTCATCTTCCTGACATAGTAGTCCAAAAAAACACGGTAGGGCATTTTCGCCTGAGCCGCAGATTCATAAATACCTCTCGGTGAGCATAAAGAGTAGTCTCTTATCGTATGCACAACAGGAATTTTTTTTTCGTGAGCCAGCTTCCATATGTAGGGCGAAATTCCTGCAAGTGAATTTGTATGTATAACATCCGGCTTTTCAGAACTGCACACTTCATCAAAAAACTTCTTTATCTTCCTATTTTTCACATCAATCAGCTTGAACTGTATTTTCCTGAAAATATTTTCAGATGAACCATGCAGATGAGTTTTCAGCCTGTAAACCCTGACACCGTTTACAATGTCCCTTTCCTCTTCATTCTCCGCAGCGTCCCCACTTATCACAGAAACAGAATGACCCATTTCAGCCATTCCTTCTGCTAAAAGCTTTGTACTTTGTTCTGCGCCGCCCTTCATATTGGGGTAATACCAACTATTTACAAACAGAATGTTCATCTCATTCTCCTATCAATGAAGAAATGCGGCACTGCTTATACAATACGTCAAGTCAGAACGTCGATCCCTTATTTTTCTCGCCGGAACACCGCCCCACACTTCATATGCCGGTATATCCTTGGTGACAACCGCACCTGCCGCTACAACTGCACCATCTCCGACAGTTACTCCCTGCAAAATTATTGCTCCCGTTCCTATCCAGCAATGATGCCCTATTGTTATAGGCTGAAAATCTGCCGCATAATCCGCATCGTCTATGTCGTGACTTCCCGTTATAAGTTTCGCATGGCTTGAAATGTTTGTATCGTGATCTACATATATTCCTCCCCTTGCGTCCAATTCCGCAAACCAGCCTACTGCTACACGCTCTTTCAAATGTAAACCTTTCGGCAGCAACACTTCCACACGTCTGCACGGAAATGTATGTTTCCCGATTTTCGCTCCCAAAAGCTGATAAAACCATTTCCGCATATGACGGCTCGGAATCTTATTCATAAACACATTTCCAAAAAGCACCAAAGCATAATAAACACACTTTACCGCCTTTGGCATATCATTTCCCAGACTTTTTCTATGTTTCTTTTCCATAACTTCCACCTGACAGCACAATTATCCACAATATTCATCCATCTTTTGATAATACTCCACATACGATTTTTCAAACATACCAAAACTGAATTTTTTCTCAAAAGTCACAAGTGCATTTTTTTCAAGCATTTTTCTTTCATCGTCATTTCTGCAAAGTTTTACAACAGCCTGCGTGATTTGTTCAGAACTTTTCGCATCCGTCAGAAGTCCGTTTCTGCCATCTTCTACAATTTCAGCTGTACCATCAACTTTGGAAGCTACAATTGTTTTTCCGACAGAAAATGCTTCTACCGGTGTCAGTGGAAGACCTTCCCACAAAGAACTCAACACCACGAGATCTAACTGCGACATAACATTTTGAATATCTTTCATGTAACCCATAAAAATCAGATATTTTTCCAAATGCAATTCCTCAGAGAGTTTTTTCAGCTTTTCTTCATCTTCTCCGCTGCCGATTATCAGAAATCTAACATTCGGGCATTTTTTCAAAACTTCAGGAATTGCTCTGATATAATACTCCATTCCTTTCTGCTCTGAAAGCCGACCTATATTTCCAACAACAAAATATCCGTCATCATGTAGTTTTTTTATCGTCGGGTCAAGTATCACCTGTTCATGAAAAGATTTAACCGCATTACGTATTACAGTTACCCTTTTTTCGTCTATTCCGAAATAATTCACCAGATTTTTCTTTACAGATTCCCCACAGGTCACTAAATTAGCGTGTCTGTAAGCAAACTTTGTCAGCAGCCTCTTGTTACTGAACGTATTATGGCAAGTATTGATAAATTTACATTCTCGATACAGCTTCAACAAAGCAACATAAAAAGCCGCCATTCGATGGTGTGTATGTATTACCGTAATACTTTCCTTTTCCACGATATGTTTCAACATTTTCACAGTATTCAGAAAAACGCCTACTGACTTTTTTTCTATATCCGGAATTTCATAATGTATTATCCCCATTTCGCTGAGCTTTCCAGTATTTACCCCACCACACGAACAGACAACTATTTTGTTCACAAGCGGTTTGAATATTTCGCAAAGCTGCAAAACTACGTTTTCAGTACCGCCAAGATACATTGTTCTCGTAAAGAATAGCACATTCTGTTTCACCAGATCCATATTTCCATAACCTTTCATAATACACAACGAAAAAGGAGTCTGCACGAAACAGACTCCTGAAACTTTCACACTCTGAAAACTGAATAAAGATAAAGCAAAGAAATCCAAGAAGTACTTGGACAAGCCCTCGACCTATTAGTACTGCCAAGCTGAACATCTCACGATGCTTACACACGCAGCCTATCAACCTTGTAGTCTAC
>CACXGC010000192.1 GCA_902767155.1 uncultured Ruminococcus sp.
CGTGCGACAGCTTTGTTATAATACCATATCCATCTCCTTTTGTCAACACCTTTTTCCAACTTTTTTTGTAGTTCTACAAATTGTATTTTTATCTGACAGAATTATAGCGAATTCTACGTTTTGTAATTTTTCTGCATGGTAATTATATCCTTGATTGTTATAATGTGTCATCTTTACAAAAACGCATTTTCCGAACATTGCCAAAATACAGTCAAATCTCAAATTCGTCGAAATTTTTAACATTACTATAAGTATTAAATGCCAGCAGCGACTATACAAAATGTATTTTTGATAAGTAAAACAATAGCCGCAGCATTGTAACTGCGGCTGGTATAAAGCATCTTACTTCTTGAACTTTTTAACAGCGTCAATAAAATCCTTTTTGCGCTGAACAACTGATTCAGCTTCGGAGCTTATAGTGTACGCCACGAGAAACTTTCCGTTATTTGACAAAGAAGCCTCGAATTTTGTATCGTCCTGATTGCTAACATCACCGAAAACAGAATACTCGCCGTCTTTTTTCACTTCGGCAATAACACGCTTTGCATCCTCGTTAAGGTTTTCGGTATCATATTCATAAAGCTCCAACGAAACTGCGGAATTATCAACGGTAAAGGCAAATCTGTCTCCATCTTTTGCGCCAATGACGTTATACATCATCTTTGTAGGCTTACAATCTGTAGGAATATAGCCAAGTGCAACCAAATATTCCTCCAGTCCTTTAAGGTCGTTTGTGTAATCTGCCGCACTAACATTAGCAACATCAGGCGCTTCCGTCGTCTTCACACCCGGAACACTGTTTCCGCCAGCATTAAAACAACCGCTCATGCAAGAAATAGCAACCGCCGCAATTATTACAGTAAGTATAATTTTCTTCATAATATCCTCCAAGTATATACAAATTTATCCCGACAACGTTATTATACACGATTCATAGCACAAGTGCAAGAAAAATATACAGTTTCAATGCCACATTATAGAATACAACAAAGCTATCCGTTAAGTAATCTGCCGCACTCTGTACAGTATGTACACATTGAAGGATTCTGCATACCACACGACCTGCATATTATTGTTGTTTCGGAAGGTTTCGGAACAGGAACAGTTTTATATACAGAAATCTGTTCTGCATTATTTTCAGAACCAGTCTCATCATATTCCTGTTCTTTAACGGGTTTCTGCTGATTCACAGATGTTTGTTGTTCTACATTTGTTTGCTGATAAAATGCCTGATGATTCTGCTGAGTATTGCCATTCATATATAACTCGGCGTTTTTCGCCTGAAACGACAATCTTGTAAGTTTCACCATTTTATTGAAATCTGTTGTAAAAGCAGATATTGAGAATAAAGCAAATGCAATTGCAACAAAAAACATATTGAATGTAACTATTGCTATAATATTTTCAGTAACTGCGTCTGTGAGACTGCTCCAATTATAGAACACCCCATTTTTGAAATCACATATATTGTAGCTCAATCCAACGATCAAGCTGCACAAAGCCCCAATTACAGAACATACTCCAAAAAATCCTGCACCTTTTTCCTGAAGTCGAACACCGCTGCAAGTCAGTCTGAATGAGCGAATAAAAACAATTCCGCTTACAGACCAGAACAAAAATATTATATCCGGAATAATAGAAAAGAAAAATATGTTGTTGATAAAAGCATTATCCAGTGTATATAAAAGATATTTTTTCGCAGCGAGCGATAACAATGATGATAATATATCTCCAAAAAAGAAAGCAGCAGCTGCAATAAGAAACAGTCTTGCAAAAAAAAGAAACGACTTCGCAACATATGAACTTTCTTTGTCCTCAAAACTTTCAAGCAAATTTACAATGCCTATGAAAAACAGTATTGTAATCAGTGACATAAACATCATCTGCATAGCAAGCGAATCAAAAAAAGAATTTTGAAAACTCACATTTTCAGAAAATCTCCGTTCCTCCTCTGCTTTCCCGAAAAGAAATAACATTCCGAAAATTGAACAAACAAGGATGAACCCGACAGAAACAGCCATAAAGATAATATTTTTCTTACGAGTATTTTTTTTGACAAGTTTACCGTTATCAGCAAACAGATTAAAATACGGAACAAACATAAAAGGCTGATCCATAAAAAAACCTCCGATTCTTTTTTAGATTTACTTCTTCTCTATTATAATCAAAAAAAGCCACCTCGTCAACTTTGTGATGATTTTTATTTTCTTCCGGACAGGAAAAATTTCTTAAATATTCGACAAAAAAACTTTATTCTGAGAAAAATATATGCTATAATTGTACAAACAGCGTTTTGTTTCAAAAAATCAAAGAAAGGTCGTGTCAACTATGAAGAAAAAACTAAGATTGCTTGCTGTAATGATGGTAACGATTATCATATTCACCATGTCAGCCTGTTCGGAATCAGGAAAAAGCAGCAGCAGTGGTACAGAAAACTCAGGTACAAAAAATTCTGCTTCAACGAATACAAACAAGCCAACCTCACCGGACACTAATCTCCATACAAGTACTGACACGAAAACAGAAAGCACTACAGAATCATTTGATACAGACAACAACTATGAGGATATAACTTATGATAATAACAACAACCAAACTGCTGCAAGTGATACAGACATATACGATAAAAAGTATGAAGAACCGTCAGAAATAGCGCAACCGGTAATAAATACAGTTCCGACAAAACCGGAGATTCTTGAGGACAGTAATATTTGTCAGCAATGCGGCGGAACAGGAGAAACTGTCTGCACCTACTGTAACGGTACAGGTTACGGAGAAGCAGCCGGAGTAAAATATACTTGTTCATGCGGCGGAACGGGAAAAGTAAAATGTTACTCATGTTTGGGCAAAGGCGGCTCAGTTGAATATTATATATCAAGTTCGACTGAAAGCAGCGGCTTAAAAAAGATAGATATCAAATGGTTTGATACAATATGGGACAATTACATTTCCGCCGAATATTACAATCAGTGTATATCTATCGAAACATACTACGATTTTGTTTATACTCAGGTTTTAAATCAGTCACTTCAGATAATGAACGGTCAGACACCAAGCATGATAAATTTTGACATAATGTCAGGAATCGGTGGCAGCTCAGCCGATTATAGCGGATCTGTAGATTACGGCGGATTCGATGATAACGATTACCACACATCATATCCCAGAACTACTTGTGTATCATGTCATGGAGAAGGAAAAGTAACTTGTCCGTCATGTGGAGGTTCGGGCAAACTGGTACGCCAGAAAGAGGCTCCAAATTATTCCGGAGGAACACCTAATTATTACGAAGTTTCATCCAGATGTGCAGCCTGCCAAGGTTCAGGAAAAGTAAAATGCCTTACCTGTAACGGTAAAGGAACATACTGATTTTTAGTTCATGTACGGTTTTCCGCACTATTATATGCGGAAGACCGTATTTTTTTATGTTGAAATCCGGAAAAATATTTGACATCAATTGCATCTTATACTATATTTAGTATTGAAGGTGATGTTTTTGAAATGACACGACAAAAGAAAATAGCAGTTATAAATGATTTTTCCGGCTTCGGAAGATGTTCTCTTACCGTATCAATACCAATAATATCTGTAACGGGCATACAGTGCTGTCCTCTGCCGACAGCTATTTTGTCAAACCATACAGGTTATGAAGATTTCTTCTTTGATGACTATACTGATAAAATGCAGTTGTATTACAGCAAGTGGGAAAAACTCGGACTTCATTTTGACGGGATATATTCCGGCTTTCTCGGTTCGGAAAGACAAGTTGAAATAGTGGAAGATTTCATAAAAAGATTTTCTTCTGACGAAACGATAGTAATAATTGATCCTGTTATGGGCGATGACGGCAGAATATACGCTACACTTACACGTGAGCTGTGCCGCCGTCTCAAAAAGCTTGCGGCAAAAGCTGACATTATCACACCAAATATAACAGAAACCTGTATTCTGACAGGATTACCGTACACAACACAGCCGGATGCAAAATTTCTGCTTTCCGCATCAGAAAAACTTCGTCATATGGGAAGCCGCAATATTGTTATAACAGGCATAAATCAAGGTAATACCATCGGTAATTTCATTTATAAGGAAGACGGCACATATACTTTATTATCCACACCTGTAGCAGGCATTTCACGTGCTGGAACAGGAGACGTTTTTTCATCAGTAATAGCAGCGGATCAAGTGAATGGTATTCCGCTTGAATCTTCTGTCAAACGTGCAGCAGAGTTTGTAGCCCACGCTATAAAACTTTCCGATGAGCAGACTATACCGACACAAGACGGAATATGCTTTGAAAAAATTCTTAGCGAATTGATTTAAACGACAATTTTTTCGTAAAAAATGCAGAAAAATCATTTTCGTATTGTAAAACGCTTTAGTTTTATGGTATCATGTCTACGGTTATATATATTTCAATCCGAAGGGATAATCATTATGAGAAAAAAAAATAAACTTGCCGCAATACTCGCAGCCTGTGCATTGCTTTCCGGAACAATTTTAAGTGCTGCCGTTTCGGTTCACGCAGAAGATGAAAGTGAAATTTATGAAGAACCTGAATCATCAGTTTATGAAGAAATTTCCGAGCCCGAACCTTCATATGAAGAGCCCGAATCATCGGTTTATGAAGAAATTTCCGAGCCGGAATATTCATATGAAGAGGAAAGCAGCAACGAATACGAGGAATCCGAAATTTCATATGAAGAACCATCGTATGAAGATGAATCATCCTATGAAGAACCGGAAGAATCTGTAGAATCTGTTGATTACTATGAATCTTCGTATTATGAAGAATATTATGAGGAAGAATCCGAAATTTCATATGTATATGAATACGAATCTTCAACATATGACCCCTATTATTATAATGAGGACAGTGCTTACTACGGTGAGGAAACAAGTTTTTTTGCAACAGGTGAAGAATCGCCGGAGTCGTATGAAAGCTCAGAAGAGAAAAGCAGCGAGATGTCTATAGATGATACTAATCTGACTTCCAAAGACTGGGATGAAATACAAAAACAAATGGATTCCCAAAAACAAAATAAATCCTCTGCCTATTCAGAAGGTCATGAATTTGACGATATCAAGAATAATAAAGATGACGGTAAGGGACAAAACGACAGCTGGATATATCTTGCAACCGGTATACCGTTAATATTGATAGGTCTTGGAATAATCACAGCCGTTGTTGTATTCAACATAAAAGCAAAGAAAAGCGCATCGACAGAAAACGATGTTACAAAAGACGAACTTATTTCCGGTGATATTGGAACTATTTACTACGACGATTTTGATCCGGATGTAGATCTACAGCCTTCATCTTCGGAAAAAATAACCCCAGAAAAATATGAGGAAACTACAAATACTGACGTACCGCCAATTTATTCTGAAAAATTCACAGAAACAAGAGAATCAGAAGAAGAAAGCAAGAATGACACGGCAGAAGTGCCACAAATCTCTCCGGAGATATTCACGGAAGCCAAAAAAGCAAGAAAATTTGACGAACATGATGAGAACAAAACAGCAGAGATACCTCCTATTTCTCCGGAAACATTCATGGAAGTCAAGAAAGC
>CACXGC010000193.1 GCA_902767155.1 uncultured Ruminococcus sp.
AACCATTATTTTTAACAAATTTTCTTGATTCTTTCTTGCGGTTGCCATGATAAAATTTTTTATATGTATTGACAAATATGTGTAAGAAGAATATAATAAACCTTAGATTGATAATCTTCGGGGCAGGGTGGAATTCCCTACCGGCGGTAAAGCCCGCAAACCTTTATTGGGTATGATTTGGTGAAATTCCAAAGCCGACAGTAAAGTCTGGATGAGAGAAGATATTGCGGTATACTGTATTATCTCTTGAAATGTGCTTTGTTCGTTCCTGTTTTTAAAGAAGCTCCGAAAATTCGGGGCTTCTTTGTTATTTTCTGTAAACGAAAAAGTAGTGTTTTTGAGGAGTGAAAAAATGACAAAAGAAGAATATATGCGAAGAGCTCTACAATTGGCAAAAAATGGTGAAGGATTCGTTTCTCCTAATCCAATGGTGGGTGCAGTTATTGTAAAAAATGGGAAAATAATAGGAGAAGGATGGCATAAAAAATACGGAGAACTTCATGCTGAAAGAGAAGCAATTGCATCTTGTACTGAATCTCCGTATGGCGGTGAAATGTATGTAACACTTGAGCCGTGTTGTCATTATGGGAAACAGCCTCCATGTGTATTAGCCTTAATAGATGCAGGTATAAAAAAAGTTTATGTGGGTTCGGCTGACCCGAATCCGTTAGTTTCCGGAAAGGGAAATCGGTTTTTGCGTGAACATGGAATAACTGTTGAGGAAAATATTCTAAAAGATGAATGTGATAAAATAAATGATGTATTTTTTTACTATATTAGAAAAAAAACTCCGTTTGTCGCTATGAAATATGCTATGACTGCGGATGGAAAAATAGCCTCTTACTGCGGAAAATCAAAATGGATAACGGGTGAGTCAGCACGATATCACGTTCATGAATTGCGAAGTAAATATAGTGCTATAATGGTTGGTGTAGGTACTGTTCTTGCAGATGATCCTTTGCTTAATTGTCGTATTGAGGAAAAAAGAAATCCTGTACGTATTATATGTGATACATATCTTAAAACTCCAATGGAGAGCCACCTTGTAAGGACAGCAAAGGAGATTCCACTTATAATAGCAACTTGTTGTAATGATGAATTATTGTGTAAGGCTTATGTTGATAAAGGTTGCTGTATATTGAATGTAAAAGAAAAAGATGGTTTTGTTGATTTGAATGATCTTATGATCCGGCTTGGAGAAATGCAGATTGATAGTGTATTACTGGAAGGTGGTGGAAATTTAAATTGGTCAGCGCTGAATTGTAGGATTGTAAATAAAGTCTATACCTATATTGCGCCTAAAATTATAGGAGGAAAACTTGCAAAATCACCCGTAGAAGGGCAAGGTTTTTCTTCACCTGATTCGGCAGTGCAGATGGAGATAGAATCATTTAGAAAAATAGGTGATGATATTTTGATAGAGAGTAGGGTTATTAATTGTTCACAGGAATTATAGAAGAAATCGGAACGATTGCAAAAATAAATAGGGAAAAAAATTCTGCTGTACTAACAATAATGTGCGATAAGATTCTTGAAGATACCAAAATTGGTGATAGTATTGCTGTTAACGGTGTTTGTCTTACGGTTACCGGAATAAAAAACGGTAGTTTTACTGCTGATGTTATGCATGAAACTTTGAATCGTTCATCGTTGTCATTAATAGAAGACAATAGTTGTGTAAATCTTGAACGTGCCATGCCTCCATATGGCCGTTTTGGTGGACATATTGTTTCGGGACATATAGATGGTACCGGAACAATAATTGATATTCGTAAAGACGATAATGCAATATGGTTCAAAGTTTATACCGGTGAATCAATCATGCGCTATATAATTGAGAAAGGTTCTATTGCAATTGATGGAATAAGTCTTACTGTAGCAAAAATTAGTAAATCGGATTTCTCTGTTTCTGCAATACCACATACTATACTACAAACAACTTTACGGTTCAGAAAAAAAGGAGATATAGTTAATCTTGAAAACGACTTGATTGCAAAGTATGTTGAGCGGCTGATTAATCCTGAAAGTCATACAAATTTAGGAGATGGAATTACAAGAGAATTCTTACAAAAATATGGTTTCTAAAAGGAGGTAAAGATATGGGTAGTTTTAATACAATCGAGGAAGCGTTAAATGCTCTGAAAAATGGTGAGATCATTCTCGTAACAGATGATCCCGACAGAGAAAATGAGGGGGATTTCATATGCGCAGCAGAATTTGCCACAACTGCAAATTTGAATTTTATGGCAAGTAAGGGTAAAGGCTTGATATGTATGCCGATGTCTGAGAATTTAGCTGATAAGCTAAGACTTCCTCAAATGGTGAACAAAAATACTGATAATCATGAAACAGCATTTACAGTTTCAATAGATCATATATCAACTACTACCGGAATTTCAGCAGTGGAACGTTCAGTTACAGCAATGAAGTGTATAGAAGATGAAGCTAAACCGGAGGATTTCAGAAGACCGGGACATATGTTCCCACTTGTAGCAAAGCGCAATGGTGTTCTTGAAAGAAATGGTCATACAGAAGCTACGGTTGATCTTTGTCGTCTTGCAGGACTTAAACCATGCGGTTTATGTTGTGAAATAATGCGTGAAGACGGAACTATGATGAGAACTCCTGAACTTATGAGTCTTGCCGAAAAGTACAATATAAAATTTATTTCTATAAAAGCATTACAAGAATATCGTAAATGTCATGATAATTTGATAGAGCGAGCAGCTGTAACGAAATTACCTACAAAATACGGTGAGTTTATTGCTTATGGCTATATCAATAAGCTTAATGGTGAACATCATATAGCTTTAGTAAAAGGCGATATAGGAGATGGAAATGATATTCTTTGTAGAGTACATTCTGAATGTTTAACCGGAGATACTTTTGGCTCACTCAGATGCGATTGTGGACAACAACTTGCAAATGCATTAAAGCTTATTGAAAATGAAGGGCGTGGAGTGCTTCTTTATATGCGTCAGGAAGGCAGAGGGATAGGACTTATAAATAAATTGAAGGCATACGAGTTACAAGAGAAAGGTATGGATACACTTGAGGCAAATCTAGCACTTGGTTTTGCCGGAGATGAAAGAGAGTACTATATAGGTGCGCAGATTCTGCGTGATCTTGGTGTTGGCAAAATGCGTCTTTTAACAAATAATCCTGATAAGGTGTATCAGTTGTCTGAGTTTGGTATTGAAATATCTGAAAGAATTCCTATAAAGATAAATCCAACTCCTTATGATAGTTTTTACCTTAGAACAAAGCAGGATAAAATGGGACATTTGCTTGATATTCCGGAAGAATAATTTTTAAGGAGAGTTTGATTTTATGAAAACATTTGAAGGAAAAATTGTAGCAAACGATATCAAAGTAGGTATTGTGGTGGCACGTTTTAATGAATTTATTACTTCAAAACTTCTTGGTGGTGCAATAGATTGCCTTTTAAGACATGATGTTAATGAGAATAATATTGAAGTAGCATGGGTGCCGGGAGCATTTGAAATTCCGCTCATTGCAAAAAGAATGGCAAAAAGTGGAAAATATGATGCAGTAATTTGTCTTGGAGCTGTTATAAGAGGTAGCACGAGTCACTATGATTATGTTTGTAATGAGGTTTCGAAGGGTATAGCAACTGTTTCAATGGAAAGTGAAATACCTGTAATGTTTGGAGTTGTAACTACAGAAAATATAGAACAAGCTATTGAAAGAGCAGGTACAAAAGCAGGTAATAAAGGTTATGATTGCGCACTTGGTGCTATGGAGATGGTTAATCTTATAAAAGAAATTGGCAAGTCATAAATTCCAAAAACGTATAGGGGCTGTCGCACAAGCGAAAAATAAACGCAGTGCGGCAGCCCAATTATTTCTATAATCGAATATAAGCTTAAATAGTGTCTGCTCAATAATCAAGCAATTTGAGACTGTTTATTATTCTGACCTCTCAACAAGACGATCGGACAAAAAATAACAAATAAA
>CACXGC010000194.1 GCA_902767155.1 uncultured Ruminococcus sp.
CTGGATTATCTGGTCGGCTTTGAAAAAGCGGAAATGATCTCCGTAGAAGGTCTTTCCGAGCAGCAAAAGGAACTGGTGCAGACCATCACATTTGAACTTAAGGACACCGAAAAGCAGATAGTCGGTTTATCCGAACGCCAGCAAGCAATATTAAACGACCTGATGAAAGAGTTTGCGCGAAAGACAGACAAATAAAGACAGTTTAACCCAAAGAGCCGTCGAAAACTGACGGCTTTTGTTATGCCCGATTTTTCAAAGTCAATTGCTTGAGCATTCTTTGTTTTTGTAAATAAAAAATGCGCAGCCGAAAGCTACGCACGAAAAGCACATAGATCCAACTGTCGCCAAACAATCTAAGCTTATAATTTCTTGAGTGAATACAAAAGAAAGCTTTTAAACGAAAACCAGTTGGTTGATATCAAGGTATATAGTGTTACCTTTGTTGAGGACTATTGTAAACCTACATGATTATGCCTATTACGAAAGCGCTGCAGTTGCAAATTGTGCTCTTATGGTGTATAATAACAATTGCAAGGTGATATGTTTCTGTTTCGGTATAAACCGTTTTATCGTTTTTGGTATAAAACTTTTTATCGTTTTACATAACCAAATATCTTCTCAGAAGACCTTGCATTTTCATGTGAGGCCTTCTTTTTTTGTTGTCTGTCGTCACTCTCTTTTCATGGGCAAGATATGGCTTCGCAAAACTCTTGCAATCTCCTATATCTATCCCTTTTTTTCTTGGAAATGCCGCGATAAGCCAAGATAATAAGGGAACAAATAAGACCTCGTAATGGTCTCATATTTCCTCATAATGCTGCGATTTTATGAGAATAGATGAGATTTGACGAGAAAATGATAGCTTTCCGCGGGTGGATTTGAGAAAAGAAGGGAACTTATTTCCTGATAAAAGCCTGACTTTTCCTTTCATTTGAACGGCTCAATTTTAGTCGCAGAGAATCCCTAAAATTCCTCCCATATTCCTCAAATTTCCTTTGGGAAATCCAGCAAAATCTGTGAGAATCCCGCTTGTATCTCGTCCCATCCCGAAGGGAAAATACGAGAGCGAAAAGGATAAAAATTTTTCGACCAAATGGGCAAAAATGCGATAAAACGATTTATACGATAACATATCCTAAATTCAAAAAATGGCTTAAACAGGCGGTTTGCGGGGATAAAATCAATTCCGTGACGCTAAAATGACGCTATTTAATAAAGGTTCTGTATTTCTATTTACAGAATCTTTATTTTTATATTGACAAATTTAAAATAGTCAACTATAATGAATATTAGATACGTATAACACGTATACTATTATAGCAAAGGAATATAAAATGCCGATAACGCCGACCGATATGGAACGGGAAGTATTTGCAGCAGGTTGGTATCTTGTGGATCAAAAAGGAAGTCACCGACATTATAAACACAATGAACGGCCCGGTAAATTGACAATCCCATTCCATTGTAAAGATTTAAACATAAGAACAGAAAACAGTATAAGAAAACAAGCGGGACTAAAGTAGTCATATTATAAGGAGGCATGATAAAAAGTAAGTGGTAAGAGAATCCGAGAACTCTGGAAAGTGTTATCATAGAGGTAACAGGAAGACAGAGTAGATACTAATTCGACATGTTTACTGGTCTACGAGATCGCTTGAGGAGAATGAAGGGTTAGCATCGAATCATGCAATGGTCGGCAGAAATGTCAGATCGGATAGGAGATTGGCTCGGATTGTCAAACAGAAGCTGTCTTGCTGAATCAACAAAGGGAGACCGAATGTTATGAGAAAGACAGAAGACTTACCACGGATCTGTGTAGGAGTAGATTTGCACAAACTGCAGTTTACCGTACACGCAGTCAACGAAGAAACGGGAGAAATGGTACTGAACGGTGTGTATCGAACGAACAAAGAAGGATACAAGATGTTCTGCGAAGAGCTTCATACCATAGAATCCGAACAGGAATGCAGCATAGAGCTTGCGGTGGAAGCGACCGGCAATGCCCGATACTTCAAGAATCAGATGGAATCGGAAGGATTCGGCGTCGTGGTGGTGAACACAAGCAAGTTTAAGGTGATCACGATGAGCACCAAGAAAACGGATGCGAACGATGCGGCGACGTTGGCGTTCTATCTGTCAAAGGATATGCTGCCGGAATCGCATCTTTGTGGTCAGACAAATGAAGAAATAAGAAGAATGCTGAAAACCAGAAGTATCCTGGTTTCCAGCACCGTGAAGATCAAGAATCAAATTCATGGAATGCTTTTGGGCTATGGAATCGAGACGAAAACGGCACAGCTTCAGAGCAAAAAGAAAAGGCAGGAATTGATAAACGATCTCGCGGATCACAACTTCTCACAATTCACTGCCTCGTCACTTGAAGTGACACTCAATATTTTAGACGAAATCTACGCACAAGTCAAGAAGATTGAGGAACAAATTCAGGAAATGACGAGAAACGATGAAACGATCGAGTTGCTGATGACAATGCCGGGGATCGGTTTTGTGGGAGCAACAACAATCGCGTCATATGTGGATGACATTGAACGGTTTCATGGGGATTTCAAAAAATTCTCGGCCTACCTGGGAATTGTACCGAGTGTACACAACTCAGCGGACAGCGTCCGCATGGGACACATTACCAAACGAGGTCCGCAGGAATTAAGAACGGCGTTTGTACAAGTGGCGATGGGAATTATCCGGCAACCACAGAAAACGTCGGAATGGAAACTCATGAAAGATTACCACACAATGAAAACATCAAAAGGTTCCGGACGGGCGATTATCGCCCTGACAAGAAAGGTTGCGCGAATCGTTTTCGCAATGCTGAATAATCGCGAACCGTTCCGACCGGAACAGATGATGAAATCTTCGGTAGCATAGACTATTTTCCTTGTCAAGAGACGCTTCGCTTCTGCTCTTGACAACTCAAATACTCTATGCTGCGCAGGAATCATGAGGGCAATGCCCTCCTCTTTAACCGAATTGGTTATCGGAAAACATTGTCAAAATACAGCAAGTTAGTGAATTACTACTTGACTTTTTATAGGAGATTATGTATGCCGCCGAAAGTTAAGTTTCAAAAGGAAGAAATTATAGAAGCCGCTGTTAATATTGCAAGAGAAAGAGGAATAAATGCCGTGACAGCCCGTGAGGTAGGCGCGAGACTCGGCGTTTCCTCCCGTCCGCTTTTTACCTATTTCGATACGGTTGACGAACTGAAAAAAGAAGTATATTTTTATGCAAAAAAACTATATCAGGAGTATGTAAAAAGAGGTTTGAAAGCAGAGATTCCCTTTCTCGGCGTCGGACAGAATTATATCCGTTTTGCAAAGGAAGAAAAGGAGCTATACAAGTATCTGTTCTTAACTGCGCCTAACGGTATTAAAGGAAGTGCCATAGACGGACTAAAGCTCTCACAGGATTTGGTACGTAAGTCGCTGATGCATATTTATCATATGGACAGCAACACGGCAGATAAATACTTTCGTGATTTATGGCTTGTTGCGTATAGTATTACAACTTTGATTGTTACGGGAGACTGCCCATATTCAGACGAAGAAATCTGCGCTCTCTTTAC
>CACXGC010000195.1 GCA_902767155.1 uncultured Ruminococcus sp.
AAAGACAAGCGGAGATTTCGTTTACAAGGTGATTTCAGCAGATAGTGCTTGTGTGCTGATGATAACCAACTATACCGGCAGTGAAACAGATGTTACTGTTCCGGCACAAATCGAAGGAAAAACTGTTATCGGCATTGATAACCGTGCTTTTGCTGACAAGGCTATACGCACAGTTACAGTTTCTGATGGAATAGAAATGATAGGTGCGGATGCTTTCAGCGGATGTGCAAATCTGCTTACCGTCCGTCTGCCTGATACTGTTAACTTTATAGGGGCTGGTGCTTTCAGTAAATGCGAACGCCTCAAAAATATAAACATACCGTCATCTCTGAAAGAAATACCAAAGAATTCTTTTAGCGGATGCGGCGGTCTTAATACTGTTTCGATACCTGGAAATATTGTTTCAATCGGTCAGAATGCTTTCAGAAACTGCCGTACACTTATGACAATCAATATTTCCGCCGGTGTTGAGACTATTGCAGACGGTACATTCCGTGACTGTATAAATCTGAAAAAAGCAGAACTGCCGGATACTATAAAATCTGTTGGGGAGTCTGCGTTCAAAAATTGTCGTGGACTTGTTTCTGTAACACTGCCAAAAGGAATTTCTGATATTTCGGCAAATACTTTCGAGGATTGCCGCCGTCTTGCAGATATAACTTTGCCTGATACTCTCGTAACGATTGGCGAGTATGCATTCTCCGGCTGTAAGAGCCTGACAGAAATCGTTATTCCGTCATCTGTCTCCCGTGTAGGTGAGTATGCTTTCTCTGACAGCAGCAAGCTCAGAAAAGTTACAGTTTCAGATGGAGTAAAGGAAATTCAAAGTTGTGCTTTCAGCGATTGCAGCAATTTGCAGGAAGTTATTATTCCGGAAAGTATAGTTTCACTTCCGGACAGCTTGTTTGAAAATTGCGGTTCTATTAAAAAACTTGTTTTGCCTGTGACAGTAGTTTCGATCGGGTCAAATGTTTTCAGCTGCTGTGGCAGCCTTGTAGAGTTGTTTATGCCCGGTGTGAGTCATATTGGCAGCAATTCATTCAATGAATGTACGGCTTTACAAAAACTGACTGTTTCTGATGAACTTTCAGCAATCGAAAAGGATATTTTCAGTTCGTGCAGTCAGCTTGATTCACTTGTTTTTGTAGGAAAAGAGCCTGATGCCGGTTCTGTCACCGTATCAGATACGGAAATACTACGTGGACTGATATCGGAAGAAATGCTTTCTGTCTATGAATCCGGAAATGTGAAATCAATCACTATCCCGTATTGCACTAAAGCTATTTCAGCCTCTGACTTTAAAGATAAAACATGGCTTAAAGCTATCACTGTGCCAAACGGTGTTACAAATATACCTGACGGAGCTTTTTCCGGATGCACGTTTTTGGAAACTGTTTATCTGCCGGATTCGGCTAAAGCTATTTCGGAACACGCTTTTGAAAACTGTGTGAATCTGAAAGAAATTACTCTTCCGTTCCAGCTCAGAAAATTGGGGCAGTGTGCTTTTTCCGGCTGCAAATCGCTTGAATCTGTAAAAGTTTCCGGCGGTATCAGTATGATAGAATCATTTACATTTGAGGAATGTTCCTCTATTAAGGAAATAATAATCCCGAATGGTGTGACCGAAATACAGGAATATGCATTCTTTGGCTGTAACTCCTTGGAAAATATAGTGATTCCGTCTACTGTGACAAAAATCGGGCGAGGTATATTCCGCGGCTGTATTTCATTGAAAAATATTACTATGCCTGCCGCTCTGTCAACTGTGCTGAAATTCCCCGACTCGGTGAAAATAAAGTTTATCTGAAAAAATACAGAAGAACTGTGCTTCGTATGAGGTGCAGTTCTTTGCTTTTTAGCTTTCCGGCATGAAAAAAAACACTTTTTTGGAAAAAAGTCATACAATTTTTCGACTTTTTATTTCTCCATGAGAATAATATATTGTCGTATTTGTTCTATAATAGTAACTTGAGTTGGAGTATTATAATGTATGTATTTGTACGAAATTGAAACAAATGGTTTTACAATTTCAGATTTTGTATCATTATGGAAAATGCTTGCTTTCGGTTTTAAAGGAGAGATAACATAATTATGGTAAGAATAGGTCTTGATATAGGCTCAACAACTGTAAAATGCGTAGTGCTGGATAAGGATAACAACATCCTTTATCAGACCTACCAAAGACATTATTCTCAGATAACAAGCAAGATAGCAGAATTACTTAAAACTGTACGCACAAAAATTCCCTCAGGTGAACAGGCAGCAATTGCTATGTCAGGTTCTGCCGGAATGGGTGTTGCTGATGCTTGCGGTATCGACTTTATTCAGGAAGTTTATGCTACAAGAGTGGCTGCCAATACTTTTATTCCGAAAACGGATGTTGTTATAGAATTGGGCGGAGAGGATGCAAAAATATTGTTTCTTTCCGGCGGTATGGAAGTACGTATGAACGGGTCGTGTGCCGGCGGTACAGGTGCATTTATTGACCAGATGGCAACATTGTTAAATGTTCCGATAGAAGACTTGAACGGTCTTGCTGAAAAGCATGAAAAGACTTACACTATAGCGTCACGCTGCGGCGTTTTTGCTAAAACCGACATACAGCCGCTGCTTAATCAGGGCGCAAAAAAAGAGGATGTTGCAGCAAGTATTTTTATGGCAGTTGTAAACCAGACTATTGCCGGTCTTGCACAAGGCAGAGAAATCAAAGGAAAGATAGTCTATCTTGGCGGTCCTCTTACATTTATACCTCAGCTTCGTCTTGGATTTGATAAAGCTTTGAACACAAAAGGCATTTGTCCGGAAAATTCGCTTTATTACGTTTCTCTCGGCGCTGCACTTTGTGCGGAGAAATCTGTGGATTTTGATGAGGCTGAAAAGAAAATTGAAAAATACAGGGGCACAGGCAATTTTGCTTTTAATAAACCGCTTTTCAACAATGAAAAAGAGCTTGAAGAATTTCGCAAACGTCACGCACAGGCAAAAGTGGAAAAAGGCTCTCTTGAAAATTTCGGCGGTAATGCTTTTGTTGGAATTGATGCGGGTTCTACAACAGTAAAAGGTGTTGTGACTGATGAAAAGGGAACTCTTCTCTATTCCGAATATATGTCTAACAGCGGAAATCCTGTTCCCATCGTCAAAAAATTCGTTGAAAATATATATGCAAAATGTCCGGCTGTAAAGATAAAGGCATCAGCTGTAACAGGTTACGGCGAGGAAATTATAAAAAATGCTTTCGGCGTTGATTTCGGTATAGTCGAAACTATCGCTCATATGACCGCTGCAAAGAAATTTATGCCCGATGTTGAATTTATTATTGACATAGGCGGTCAGGATATAAAGTGCTTTAAAATAAGAGGCGGCGCAATTGATAATATATTCCTCAATGAAGCTTGTTCTTCGGGCTGCGGTTCGTTTTTGCAGACATTCGCAAATGCGCTTGGATACAGTGCAGAGGAGTTCTCAAAAATCGGACTTCTTGCAAAACATCCTGTAGACCTCGGCTCACGCTGTACTGTTTTCATGAACTCATCTGTAAAACAGGCTCAGAAAGACGGAGCTACAATTGAAGATATTTCTTCCGGACTTTGTCTGAGCGTCGTGAAAAACGCATTGTACAAAGTTATACGTGTTTCAAGTCCGAGAGAACTTGGCAAGAAAATTGTCGTACAGGGCGGTACTTTCCTCAACGATGCGGTGCTCAGAGCATTTGAGCAGGAAATGGGCGTTGATGTAATACGTCCCGAAATTTCCGGACTTATGGGCGCATATGGTGCAGCTTTGTACGCTCAGTCGATGTGCGGCGAGTCGTATTCGTCAACCATACTGAACAAAGAGAAACTTGAAAAGTTTGAACATAAAATAAAAGCTGTCAATTGCGGCGGATGCAGTAATAACTGTCGTCTGACGGTCAATACTTTCAGCGACGGAAGAAAATTTATTGCCGGAAACCGCTGTGAAAAACCTGTCACGAAAAAATCTCCCGATGAAAGTTTCAATATTTATCAGTACAAACTGAATCTCC
Organism: uncultured Ruminococcus sp.; assembly: GCA_902767155.1. GTDB lineage: Bacteria > Bacillota > Clostridia > Oscillospirales > Acutalibacteraceae > UBA1213. The sequence continues at coordinate 4,025 of CACXGC010000195.1, forward strand.
TGAAGGAATACAAGCCTAAAGAGGGAGCAAAAAGAGGTAAAATGGGTATTCCTCTGGGGCTGAATATGTTTGAGCTGCTTCCGTTCTGGCATACTTTTCTGACAAAGCTTGATTTTGAAGTTGTTGTATCGCCGTTTTCAAACAGAAAACTTTATCTTCACGGTCAGCAGACTATACCATCAGATACAGTATGTTTCCCTGCGAAACTTATACACGGTCATATTCAATGGCTGCTTGACAATGATATAAAACAGATATTTTACCCCTGTATGTCCTACAATTTCGATGAGCATCTTGGGGATAATCACTATAACTGTCCGGTCGTTGCCTATTATCCCGAAGTTATCCACGCAAACATCAAGGGAATGGATAACATAAAGTTCTTCCATGAATTTGTCGGTATTCACAGACCGAAAGATTTTCCGAAAAAGATATATGCCGAATTGCTGAAATTCTACCACGATATCACACTTAAAGAAGTAAAAGCAGCGGCAAAGGCAGCTTATGACGAATATGACCGGTATATAAAGAAAATCCGTCATTATGGCAATGATATCATAAAACGTGCAGAAGAACAGGGAAAAGAAATTATTGTTCTTGCAGGCAGACCGTACCATGTTGACCCTGAAATAAATCATGGCATAGATAAGCTTATAACAAGCTTTGATGTTGCTATTGTTTCCGAAGATATTGTCAGCAACAAGGTCAAAAAGAAAGTAAAGACAAGCGTACTGAATCAGTGGACATATCATTCGAGGATGTATGCGGCAGCTGAATATGTAAGTCATCACAGTAACATGAATCTGGTTCAGCTTGTTTCATTCGGATGCGGTGTTGATGCTATTACGACAGATGAAGTCAGAGCTATTTTGGAAAGACACGGCAGAATATATACTCAGATAAAGATTGATGAAATAACTAATCTCGGTGCAGTTAAAATCAGACTGCGCAGTCTTCTTGCCACAACTGAAAGTGCAAAAAAGAAAAATAAGTAACATCAGTTATACGGATAAATGTTTCTGACAAGGGAGAGATAAAATGGCGAAATTAGTATATGATGACAACGGGAGACTTTTGTTCACTAAAGAGATGAAAAAGGAAAACTATACCATTCTCATCCCTATGATGGCAAAGATCCATTTTGAAATAATGAAGAATGTGTTCATACATTACGGATATAACTGCATACTTCTTGATACAGAAGGTCCTGAAATTGCTCAGGTAGGTTTGAAATATGTTCATAACGATACCTGTTACCCTGCACTTTTGGTTATCGGACAGTTGATTCATGCTTTGCAGAGCGGAAAATACGATACAGACAAAACTGCCCTTATGATTACTCAGACGGGCGGAGGATGCCGTGCGTCAAACTATATACATCTTCTGCGCAAAGCTCTTGTAAAAGCAGGATTTGAAAATGTACCGGTAATTTCGCTCAATATGTCGGGAATGGAGAAAAACAGCGGTTTTGCTCTTACTATTCCTATGCTGAGAAGAATTTCCGCCGGCGCTATTTATGGTGATATGATAATGTCGCTTGACAATCAGACAAAGCCGTATGAGATAAATAAGGGAGATAGTCAGGCGCTTGTTAAGAAGTGGGTTGCAAAGCTTACAGATGTTCTCGCAGACGGTCATGGATTCACTAAAAAGGAAATGGCCGAAAATCTTGACAGCATAGCCGAGGATTATTCAAAAGTTCCGATAAAAAAAGTACCGAAAGTGAAAGTTGGTATTGTCGGTGAGATATATGTAAAATATTCGGCGCTTGGAAATAATGATCTGGAGCAGTTTTTGTACGATCAAGGCTGTGAAGTTAATCTTCCTGGAATATTGGAGTTTGCAATGTTCAAAGTTGATAACCGTATGGAGGATTACAAGCTGTACGGAGGAAGCCGTGCAAAGTATCTTGTTGTAAAAAAGCTGTTTAACTATTTCGCAAGTCTTGAGGCCTTGATAATTGCGAGTCAGAAAAAATTCGGATTTCGTCCGAGTACAAGTTATGCTCACACAAAAAGCCTTGTTGACGGTATGGTTGGCTATGGCAGCAAAATGGGTGAGGGCTGGCTGCTGACAGGAGAAATGCTGGAACTTATCGAAAGCGGATTTGAAAATATAGTATGTACACAGCCTTTCGGATGTCTGCCGAACCATATTAACGGAAAGGGTATGATACGTCCGATAAAGATGCTTGACGAAAGGGCAAACATAGTTGCAATTGACTATGACCCGGGTGCGCCGAAAGTTAATCAGGAAAACCGTATCAAGCTTATGCTTGCAGTCGCAAGAGAACAGCTTGGCAAAACAGCAGAACAGGCGAAAGACTCGTGACCGAAAAGTAGGGGGACTCATTTTGAAAAAGTGGGAAAATCTTCCGGAACAGTTCCGGAATGAGGCTGTACGTCCTTATTACGATATTTTGAAAAAACGTGCGGTAAGTCTGGTGATAAAGCGTATATTTGATATAATTGTGGGCTTGCTGCTTACGGTCATCGCACTTCCTTTCATGCTCATAATTGCGGTCTGGATAAAGCTCGATTCAAAAGGAACTGTATTTTTCAGGCAGAGAAGGGTCACGACCTACGGCAGAGTTTTCCATATATACAAATTTCGCACAATGGTTTCTGATGCGGAAAAACTCGGTTCACAGGTAACAGTAAGCAATGACAGCCGTGTGACGGGAGCAGGAAAGTTTCTCAGAAAATGCCGTCTTGATGAACTGCCGCAGCTTTTCAATGTTCTGAAAGGCGACATGAGTTTTGTCGGAACACGTCCAGAAGTGGAAAGGTATGTAAATCGTTATACGGATGAAATGCACGCTACATTGCTTATGCCGGCAGGTATAACTTCTTTGGCAAGCATAAAGTTCAAGGACGAGGAAAAACTTCTTGATGCGGCGGAAAATCCTGACGAGGTATATGTAAATACCGTTTTGCCTCAGAAAATGGCTTACAATCTTGAGTATCTGAAAAAATTCAATTTCTTTTACGATATAAAGCTTATGTTCATGACAGCGTTTGCAGTTTTGAAATGAGGTTAAAAAAATAGCCGGCTGTGGATATCTTGATATCTTCACAGCCGGTAATGTTTTTCTGTTATTTCTGAATTTGCGGATTTATTGAATGTTTGATTCCTGATTTGTCGAGAGCCATGCCGAGGGATATGAATAAAGCACTGCTTGCTACGCACTGAATAAAGTTGGATGGCACATCAGCTATTGCAGCGGTAAGTGCTGCCTGAACAGGACTGCCCGAAAGCATTGCGAGTACCGCACCGGCGGCATAATATCCGCCTATACAGATAACACTTGCAGGCAAAAGAGCAAACATATTGCGTTTGTCGATTATTGTCTGTCTTTTTGAGGTGAATACCGTTGCAGACATTGCTTTTATCAGCATTGTCGGAAGTATCCACATGGCATATCCTGACATATAATCGGATAGTCCTGCGCCTATAGCGGAGGCACATATAGCATATGGTGTCGGCAGCAAAGATGCGGCAAGATATATTATTCCGTCACCGGCATGAATATATCCCTGATGTGTGGGGATATGTACGAATGCTGTCGTAACAAATATCATAGCGGCAAAAACTGCGGACAGAACCATATATTTAAGATTTTCCTGATTCTTTTTCCTTTGCACAATAAAAATCTCCTTTCGATAAATGATAACATATAATATACATCGGAATTGTATATTTGTCAATACCAAATATCGAAAAATTTTTTTGTAAACCCAAAATCTGTAAATTTATTCGGAGATAGATTTGCAGTAATTTTCTACTGCATTGAAAAGAAATTCTGCACCGCCCGGAACAATTGTTTCGTAATAAACGGTGAAACGTGGGTCGCTTACATACATCTGTGCAACTGCTGTATGTGCTTCCGGAGAATACATTCCATCAGGCCAGAAACAGCTTGCCCACTGACCATGAAGTTTTGCCATTTCCATAGCCTGCACACTGCTGCAATCTCCTGTCGGGGCAAGTTCTTTCAGCATATTTTCAACCTGGACTCTCAGCTGTTCGGATTTGTTCCATTGTTCCTCTGTCAGACCGGAGAGAATTTCGTTGCTTGTTTCATAAACATCTTCGCCGTATTCCTCACGGATTTCCTTACCGTACTTTTCCTCATTTTCTTCTATCATTTTTTTCTTTATATCTTCAAAATTTCCCATTTTTATCATGCCTTTCATAATTTTTATTGCAGTTGTTCGCCGCCCACTTTTTCAAAAAGTCGTTTTGTTTCAAACATGAGTCCTCTGTGTTCTTTTTCTTCCAGAAGCGGGTCACTGCTGAGAATTTTTCGTGCAGCATCCTGAGTTGATTCAACGATATCCATACTTGATATGCTTGCTATTTTAAGTTCCGGAAGACCATGCTGTCTTGAGCCGAAAAAGTCTCCCGGACCTCTGAGCCGTAAATCTTCGTCGGCTATTTTGAATCCGTCATTTGTCTTACACATTACGCCCAGACGTTCAAGGGATGTGTCACTATCATTGTCGGATACAAGTATACAATAGGATTTTGTTTTTCCTCGTCCGACACGTCCTCTGAGCTGATGAAGCTGTGAAAGTCCGAAACGTTCAGCGTTTTCTATCATCATTATAACGGCGTTAGGTACGTTTACTCCGACTTCTATGACTGTTGTTGAAACAAGAATGTCAATATCGCCTGCTGCGAAAGCTGTCATAACAGCATCTTTTTCTTTTGCCTTCATTTTGCCGTGCAGAAGACCTGTCCGACAGCTTTGCAAAGGAGTATTATGGAGTTTCTCAATGTATTCTTCTGCCGATTGCAGTTCGCTTTCATTCTGCTCCACAAGAGGGCAGACAATATAACATTGATTGCCGTTGTCGATATGTTTTTTCACAAATCTGTATGCACGGTTTCTTTTTTCGCTGTCGATAAGAAATGTATCGACTTTTTGCCTTCCCGGAGGCATTTCATCAAGCACCGAAAGATCAAGATCACCGAAAATCATTAGGGCAAGTGTTCTTGGTATCGGAGTCGCTGACATGACCAAAATATGAGGACTTTCGCCCTTTGCAATAAGTGCGGAACGCTGTGCCACTCCGAAACGATGCTGTTCGTCTGTGATAACAAGACCGAGAGCGCGGAAATGAACCTGTTCGGATATCAAAGCATGAGTGCCGATAACAAGGTCAATTTCGCCGCTTTCAAGTTCCTGATAGATTTTTCGTTTTTTGGCAGGTGTTACTGATCCGGTGAGAAGGCTTATGTGTATATCGGAGTTTTTTAAAAGTTCTGTAAGAGCCTGATAATGCTGTGCCGCCAAAATCTCGGTGGGTGCCATAAAAGCGCACTGCATACCGTTTTTTATAGCAGTATAGCATACTGCGGCGGCTACAGCAGTTTTTCCTGAACCGACATCGCCTTGTATCAAACGGTTCATGGGATACGAAAGCAGTGTCATATCCTGAATACAGTCAGAAATAGCTCGTTGTTGTGCGCCGGTAAGCTGATACGGCAGAATTTCTGTAAATTCAGAAGTATAATCATTAATGATTTTCAGGGATGCGGTTTCTTTTCGACTTCCGGATTTAAGCTTTGCCATGCCAAGCTGAAGAACAAGCATTTCTTCAAAAGCAAGGCGTTTTTTTGCCTTTTCCACAGCTTCGGGATTTTCGGGGAAATGAATATTTTTTATAGCGAAATCGAGATCGCACAGTTCGTATTCATCAAGAATGTTTTGCGGAATAGGGTCATTCATTTTTTCGGGAAGCATTCTCATTGCCTGATGCATAGTAATTTCTATCATTCGTGAGGTAAGACCGGCAGTAAGTGAGTATACAGGGTGAATTCCCTGGTCAGTTTTATCCAGTATCGCCGGAGATGTCATTTCAAAATATTCGCCGTAATGTTTGACAACGCCGTAAAACAGAAATTCTCCGCCGCTGCGTACTTTGTCATAATAGTACAGTTGATTGAAAAAGGTTATGGTCATAAAGTCTTCGCCGTCCGTAACGCTGACTTTGAGCAAAGTTCTTCCTCCGCTCAGCCGTACAGGAGAGTATGACCTGTCAAAAGCTGCTTTTATGCAGCATGCTGTATTTTCGGGAGCATCAGCAATAGTATACGGTGTGCTCCAATCTTCATAAGTTCTCGGATAGTATCGTATAAGATCTCCGACACTGTTTATGCCAAGCTTTCTATACAGTTTTGCTCTTTTTTCTCCAACGCCTCTCATGTTTTCAATAGGCACACGAAACAGTGACGCCACATAATACGCCTCCTTTGTCAGCTATGTTTTTACTCCCAGGAACCTTTGCATTTTACTCCTGATTCAAGTGCGAGTCTTTCCAGTTCAGAAAGTTCCTGATATGTGAAAGTTTTATATATTCCGGATTTGAGAGTTTCGGCGTGTTTTGGTTTGGTAAGTCCGACAATGGGGATTATACCCTTTGATATTGCCCAGATAACAGCAACTTGAGCGCTGTCCATATTATATTTTTTGGCAAGTTGGCGGATATAATCTATGAGCGGCTGTATTTTTTTGAATTTTCCTTTTCCGAAAGATAATCCGCGCATTGAAAGAGTCGGAAAATGGTTGCCCGCATCATAATGACCCGAAAGTGCGCCCTGTTCCAAAAGCATATATCCGAAAAAGAGAATATTGTTTTTCTTGCAGTATTCAAGCACATCAGCTTCACGTTCCATAGCAAGCAGACTGTAATGGTTCTGTATTGCTGAAAGTGAACTACCGTTTTCTTTCAGTACTTTCTGTGCAAGACTTATCTGTGATACGTCTCCGTTTGAAAGACCGATGTTTTTTATAAGACCTTCTTTTTGAAGTGATGCGAGTTCTTTCATGTTTTCTGGTATATTTTTAGGGGAGTGAAGCCAGTATAAATCAGCTTGTTTCACTCTAAGGCGGTCGAGGCTTGCAGTTAACGCTGTGCGGTTCTCTCCGTCTTTGTATTTTTTGTTCGGAAAATGCTTTGTCGATATGATTACGGGGTTATCTTTTATAAGACTTCCGAGAAGTTTTTCAGCAGTTCCCATTCCGTATACTTCCGCAGTGTCCCAAAATGTGAAACCGGCTTTATATGCTGTCATAAAAGTATCCCGCAGTTGCTGTTCATCATATTTTTTTCCAAATACTATTTTTCCGCCGGCACTGCCTGTACCCCATGCCCATGTACCGATCATACAAGTATTTATTGTTGTATTGCCAAGTTGATATTGCATTAATATGTCACTCCACTCATAAAACAAGGCAAGATCACAGATAGAAATATCTTTGACCTTACCTTGCTTGTATCATTGTGCTGTTTAAAATTGCATTAATACGCATGACGCAGTACGGATTTTGCTATAATTTTACTGCCGCTGTCAGGTCGTACAGAGTAGCAACTCTGATGAGATTTACATTACAATTATTACTTCATCGTCAGGATTGAACACCTTATAAACATCCAAAACGAAAGTTTTTGATTTAACAGTTCCGGTGCTGTCCTTGACATTTATCTTTACATCATAGAGTATATTGCTTTTTGGTCTGAAACTTCCGGTATTGGTGGTGCTGTATCCGCTGCCGATAGTTGTCCATGTTGACTTATCTTGTTTTTTGTACTGCATTTTGTATGTATAAGGACCTGTTCCGCCGGCGGCTTCTGCGTGAAGTGTTACTTTGCTGCCAATCTCAACTGCATTACTGTCAAGATATGACAAGTTTCTGAGATTTTTGTCAACAACGACTTTGAAAGTTTTTGACTTTATTTTTCCTGTGCTGTCCTTGACATTTATCATTACGTCATAAGTTGTAGCTGTTTTCGGAGTAAAACTTCCGACGCTCTGTGTGCCGTATTTCTTGCCGATCTTTGTCCATGTGCTTGAACCTGATTTTTTGTACATGAGGGCATATGTGCAGTCCCCTTCGCCGCCTATAGCTTTGGCTTCAAGTGTGACTTTCATACCGACTGCGACACTTTTAGAGCTTACCGAAGAGATATTAAACAGTGTTCCTGTTTTAGCGAATTTGATATCCTTGTTTTCTGCATACTGTTGGGCATAACTTCCTTCGTTGCCGAAGATAATCATATTTTTCGGTAATTGTGACATTGGAGAATCAAATGAGAAATAGTCTATAGTTGCAACAGAATCCGGAATTTTTACCGAAAGAAGGCGTGAACAGCCAACAAATGCAACATTGCAGATTTCTTTAACGCCGTCAGCTATTTCTACTTCTTCAAGCATTGTACAGCCGGAGAACGTCAGACTCTGAATTTTTTCAACGTTTTTGGGTATTGATATTTTTCTTAGATTGCTGCATCGTGAAAATGCTTGTTCCTGAATTTCAGTCAGCGACTCAGGAAGTTTAATTTCCTTGAGGCCTCTGCATTCATCGAAAGCACCCGAAATAATTCTTACAAGACTGCCGTTTTCGCTGAAAATAATATTTTCGAGGGAATAGCAGCTTGAAAATGCTTTATAACCTATGTAAGCAGCATTTTTGGGGATATTGATAGTTTTCAGATTTATGCAGTCGGCAAAAGCAGATTCCGAAACACCGATAAGTGAATCAGGAAGTCTGACTTCGGTAAGGCTAAAACAGCCGGCAAAGGCAACCTGAGAAATGCTTTCAAGACCATTTGGCAGATCAAGTTCTTTCAGTGAAGAACAGCCGGAAAATGCATATTCTCCGATATATTTCAGGCTTCTGGGGAAAACAACTTCTTCAAGATTCGTGCAGCCGCTGAAACAGTTTTTGGGTATATAATCCGAGCCTTCAAGAAGAACGACTTTTTTGAGATTTGCGCAGTTTGAAAATGTTCCTTCGTTCAAAGCATCTGAAAGAATTGTTACAGTTTCGAGGTTTTTGCAGCCGCCCAGAACATACTGACCCGTATATTCCAATGTAGACGGGAAAGTGAACTCTTTCAGTGAAATGCAGGTTGAAAATGCATTACGACCGATGACCTTTATGCTTTGGGGGAGTGTAATGCTTTTAAGATTTGTACATTCAGAAAATGCCCAGTTGCCTATTTCTTCAACGGTATCAGGGATTTTCACTGTTTCAAGAGTTGAATTATACTCAAATGCATCGTAGCATATGGTGGTTACTACACAGCCGTTGATAGTATTAGGAATGACGACATTTTTTTCATTGCCGGTGTATCTGTAAATTTTGGCAACATATGTATTAGTCTTAGAGTCCTTTTCGAGAATATACTCAAACTTGCCGTCAGCAGTTTTTGAAGGAGTTTCCGGAGTTGCTACGATACCGCCGCCTTCGATTTCCTGCGGAACTTCATCTGTTGCCAGTACTACTGTACCGCCTGTTGTCATTAAGGTTGCAAGAGATATGGCAAAAACTTTTCTCAACAAACTTTTTTTGTTCATTTCAATTACCTCCCGTTAATATTTTCAGCAATAAGCTGCTAACTTTATTATAATATTTTCATGCGCAAAAGTAAATCATTTTTTGGAGATTTATGGTGAAGTTATATTTATACGATAAGTAACTATACATAAAAATATACTTATAGTATATATTGGAGCATGAAAAGAATGGGACTATCGCAATAAGAGCTTTTTCTTTTGCGACAGCCCCAAATAATTATTTCAAAAGGGAAGAAATTTTTTCTTCGAGACCGGCTGCATCAAGACCGAATTCTGCAAGAAGTCCGAGTGCCGGACCACTGTGACCGAATGTATCTTCAACGCCGATTCTGTGTACAGGAACAGGACAGTTTTCTGCTGTAACAGCGGCAACTGCCTCTCCGAGACCACCGATTATATTGTGTTCTTCTACGGTAATTATTTTGCCGGTTTCCTTTGCAGCTTTGATTATAATATCTTTGTCGATAGGCTTGATAGTGTGCATATTGATAAGGCGTACATTTATGCCTTTCTCTTTCAGTGCACGAACAGCCTTGAGTGCCTCATTTACAACAAGACCTGTAGCAATAACTGTTGCGTCAGTACCTTCTTCGAGTGTAATTCCCTTACCGATCTCGAAAGTGTAATTATCGGGGTCGTTAAAGCTTTCTATAGCAAGTCTGCCGAGACGGATGTAAACAGGACCGTTATATGCATAAGCTGCTTTTGTAGCTTCGATCATTTCATAGTGATCTGCCGGATTCAGTACTACCATTCCCGGGATAGTTCTCATAAGGGCAAGATCTTCGCAGCACTGGTGTGTTGCGCCGTCTTCGCCTACAGTGATACCGGCGTGGGAACCTGCGATTTTTACATTAAGGTGCGGATAGCCTACAGAGTTGCGAACCTGTTCGTATGCTCTGCCTGTAGCGAACATTGCAAAGCTTGCAGCAAAAGGAACTTTTCCGGCTGTTGCCAGACCTGCTGCCACACCGATCATATTTGCTTCGGATATACCGCAGTCAAAGAAACGGTCGGGATATGCTTTTTTGAAAATTTCTGTCTTTGTAGCAGCTGCAAGATCTGCATCAAGTACTACTATATCATCATGTTCTTTTGCAAGCTCACAAAGAGCCATGCCAAAGCTTTCTCTTGTTGCGATTTTTTTAGTTTCTGCCATGATTATGCCTCCAATGCTTTAAGCTGTGTGTTAAGCTCATCAACAGCTGTCTTATACTCGTCGGCATTCGGAGCTTTTCCGTGCCAGCCAACTTTATTCTCCATATAAGATACGCCCTTGCCTTTTACTGTCTTTGCTATTATCACAGACGGCTTGCCTTTTACTGCCTTTGCTTTCTCGATAGTTTCCTCAATCTGCTCAAAGTCATGACCATCCATCTGAAATACTTCAAATCCGAAAGCTTTGAACTTTTCGTCAATCTTATCAAGACCTGCAACATCAGCAACAGTACCGTCTATCTGGAGACCGTTGAAGTCAACGATAGCGATAAGGTTATCAAGTTTATAGTGAGCGGCAAACATAGCAGCCTCCCATACCTGACCTTCCTCACACTCGCCATCGCCAAGCATTGCAAATACACGGTAGTCAGCGCCACTGAGTTTTGCAGCCAATGCCATACCGCAGGCAGCAGATATTCCCTGTCCGAGAGAGCCGGAACTCATATCAACACCGGGAGTGCCTTTCATATCGGGATGACCCTGCAGCATTGCGCCGATATGACGAAGAACTTTTATTTCATCTGTCGGGAAAAATCCTCTGAGTGCCAGAGCAGCATAAAGTGCCGGGCAGCAATGACCCTTTGAAAGCACGAAACGATCACGTCCGGGATCTTTTGGATTTGCGGGATCTACATTCATTTCCTTAAAATAGAGGTATGTCATGATATCGGCAGCGGAAAGTGAGCCGCCCGGATGTCCTGACTTTGCGTTGAAAACACCTTCAATTGTCCACAGTCTGACTTTGCAGGCAGTTTTTTTCAGTTCTGACAGTAGTGATTTATCCATACTTTTGATACTCCCCCATCAGGCAATAAGCCCATTAATTTACGACTTGATTATAGCATACTGTATTCTTATTTTATTTCTTAATGAGAAATAAAATAATTGTATTTAAGAATTATCTCCATCTTCTTCATCAATTGATTTGAATTCAGGGATTTCTATTGTAAAACGCACATTTGGATTTTCTGCATTCTCATCGGCAGAGTTGAGTTTTCTCGCTTTCT
>CACXGC010000196.1 GCA_902767155.1 uncultured Ruminococcus sp.
CATAAACGATTATCTGTTTTCGGCTTGGTTATCGGCTTTTTCGGGTGTTTTGGTGTGGGAAGTTTGAGTTCTTTATAATTTTCATAAGAGAGTTATTTTCTTCATAAGAGAGTTATTTTCTGTCCCTTAGAGATTATAATATTTTCATTGTTTAATTTTTTCAGTTCGCGCATCATAGCACTTCGGTCAATCGCAAGATATCCGGCTAATTCTGATAGTGACATAGGAAGTATTATATTATTCTTTTTTTGAAGCAAAACATTATACTGTAGATATTTTATGATTTTTTCCCTTATTGATCTTTGAGAAAGAATATCAATATGCATATGTGTACGTTGAATATTTTTAATCGTCAAATCGTTCAGAAAATTATTTATATCTGTTGAATTATGGTAGAGATCATTTTGAAATAGCAATACCTCACAATCGTTCCTTGCAATAACATCGTATAAATTTACTATATTTTGAGGACAAAATCTATTTCCGAAAATATCACCTTTTTCATAATAATCAAGGATACTTTCTTCTCCATTTCTGTTTATACTTATAAGAAAGGCAGTACCATCGAGAATTATTCCAGTTGTCTTGCTTTCGCTTTCAATATGAAGTATTACATTTTTTTTACAGAAGATTTTTATTTCGCTTGATTCATTTTCAAGCATAGATTTAGGTATTTTGTCGGAATATTTGGTTTCAGCTGAATAATTATACAAATTTTTCACCTCAACATAATGTAGTTATTTTTTGTGCAAAACGCTATATATTGTATTATATCATAAATTTGTTGCAAATACAACAGACAATTGTGTTTATTTGGAATACAATATAGTACAGCTGTGCATAGAAAATATATAAATGGAGATGGTTATATGCGTATTATAAAACGCAACGGTTCTGAGGAAATATTTGATATCGAAAAAATCGTGGCCGCAGTTCAGAAAGCAAATAAGGCAACTGAATATGGCAAGATTACTGATGAACAAATCAAAGATATCGCAGGATATGTTGAGTATAAGTGTTCAAAAATAGACAGGGCAGTATCGGTTGAAGAAATTCAGGATATGGTAGAAGATCAAATTATGGCAAAAGGCGCATTTCAGCTTGCCAGAAATTATGTGAGATATCGGTATAACCGTTCGTTAGTGCGTTCATCAAATACGACAGATAACAAGATACTTAGTTTGATTGAGTGTAACAACGAAGAAGCTAAACAGGAAAACTCCAATAAAAATCCAACTGTTAATAGTGTTCAACGTGATTATATGGCAGGGGAGGTTAGTAAAGACCTTACAAAGAGAATTCTTTTGCCACAAGATATTGTAGATGCACATGAAAAAGGAATTATACACTTCCACGATGCCGATTACTTCGCTCAACATATGCATAACTGTGACCTTGTAAATCTTGAGGATATGTTGCAAAATGGTACAGTCATAAGTGAAACTTTGATTGAAAAGCCACACAGTTTTTCGACAGCGTGTAATATTGCGACCCAGATAATTGCTCAGGTTGCAAGTAACCAGTATGGCGGACAAAGTATAAGTTTGACACATCTTGCACCTTTTGTGCAGATTTCAAGAGAAAAAATTAAGAGAGAATTTGAGACTGAATTGAGAGAAATGGGTGTAGAAATTTCGCAGGGAACTGTGGATAACATTGTTGAAGATCGTCTTAGAAAAGAAATTACAAAGGGTGTTCAGACTATTCAGTATCAGGTTGTTACTCTTTTAACTACAAATGGACAAGCTCCATTTGTAACAGTGTTCATGTATCTGAACGAAGCAAAAGATGAGAATGAAAAAAGAGATCTTGCGATGATCATAGAAGAAACCCTTCGTCAGCGTATTACAGGCGTTAAAAATGAAGCAGGAGTATGGATAACACCGGCGTTTCCAAAACTTATTTATGTTCTTGAAGAGGATAATCTGAAGGAGGGAGATAAATATTACTACCTGACAGAACTTGCGGCAAAATGTACCGCAAACAGGATGGTTCCCGATTATATTTCAGAGAAAGTTATGCTTAAGAATAAGGTAGACAAAAACGGTGACGGTCATTGTTATACTTGTATGGGATGCCGTAGTTTTCTTACTCCGTATATTGATGAAAATGGAAAGCCTAAGTATTACGGACGTTTTAATCAGGGAGTAGTAACAGTAAATCTTGTGGATATCGGTTTGAGTGCAAATAAGGATATGGGCACATTCTGGAAAATATTCGACGAAAGAATGGAGCTTTGCCACCGTGCACTTCGTTGTCGTCATGAAAGATTAAAAGGTACACTTTCAGATGCAGCACCAATTCTGTGGCAGTATGGAGCAATATCACGTCTGAAAAAGGGGGAAGTGATTGATAAGCTTCTTTATGGAGGTTATTCTACACTTTCACTTGGTTATGCAGGTTTGTGGGAATGTGTATACAGTTTGAATGGTAAAAAACTTACAGATGAAGAGGGCAAGCAGTTGGGACTTGCAATCATGAAAAAACTGAATGAATATTGTGCAAAGTGGAAAGTAGAGGAAAAAATAGACTACAGTTTGTATGGAACACCTCTTGAAAGCACAACATATAAATTTGCAAAATGTCTTCAGAAACGTTTTGGTGTTGTAAAAGGAATAACAGATAAAAATTATATTACAAACAGTTATCATGTACATGTTACTGAAGAAATCAGTGCTTTTGATAAGTTAAAACTTGAATCAGAGTTTCAGGCGCTTTCGCCAGGCGGTGCTATATCATACGTTGAAGTGCCTAATATGCAGAATAATATACCGGCAGTTATGCAGGTTATACGTTTTATTTATGATAATATTATGTATGCTGAGCTTAATACTAAGAGTGATTATTGTCAGGTGTGTGGTTACAGCGGTGAAATACAGATTGTGAAAAATAAAGAGGGCAAGCTTATATGGGAATGCCCGAACTGTAAAAATACTGATCAAAATAAGATGAATGTTGCAAGAAGAACTTGCGGATATATAGGTACACAGTTCTGGAATCAGGGTAGAACACAGGAAATTAAAGAAAGAGTTCTTCATCTTTCAAATCATGTAGTAAATCATTGTTAAGAAACGATTTATGTCGTTTGCATTTTTTTGCAGGCGACATAATGATGAAAGTGGGTTATACAGATGCATTTTGGGGAGATTATCACATCTGATTGCGCTAATGGTACTGGCATAAGGGTCAGTTTGTTTGTATCAGGATGCACAAATCATTGTAAAGGTTGTTTTCAGCCTCAAACTTGGGATTTCTGCTATGGACAACAATATACTGAAGAAACAGAGCAATTTATATTGAAGGAGTTATCAGCAGAGTACTATCAAGGTCTTACGATTCTTGGAGGAGAACCCTTCGAACCGTCAAATCAGCGTGAAATTATAAAGTTGATACGTAATATGAAGAAAAAACTTCCGGAAAAAGATATTTGGATATATACAGGCTTTACATATGAGAAAGATCTTCTCCCCGGAGAACGGCGTTATATTGAATGTACGGATGAAATACTGGATCATACAGATATTTTGGTTGACGGAAAATTTGTTGAAGAGTTAAGAAACATTTCATTGAATTTTCGTGGATCTGAAAATCAGCGTATAATTGATATGAAAAAAACACGAAAAACAGGTGAAATAATACTTTCGCCACTGAATATATAAAACAGGTAATTTTATTTATGATACCGATAGCCAGATATCTATCTTCAAATTGGCTCTTCCCTAAAATCCGTGGGTAAGAACCGATAAAAAGTGAATAAAACAAAGCGTCACGAAGCTCCAGGTGATATACTTGAAGTTGTCTATAAATCAAGATCAGGAGTGGAG
>CACXGC010000197.1 GCA_902767155.1 uncultured Ruminococcus sp.
CACACGGGGATAGCTCGTTGATACTGTACGGGTTGCCGTACTTGAGCGAGAAGCCCCCACCTCTATAGGTGGGGGAGTATGTCACCTTTTGTCAGATTTCATCTTTCCTGTAAATACCAGCACAGCAGCAACAAAAATCACTGCGGCAAAGCCTGATGTAATGAGAAAAGGCATAAGCATTTCGGAAAAATCTCCGCTGAGAGCGTATCTTGCATATTTTACACTGTGATAGAACGGCATACAGTTGCATACATCTTTCCAGCCTCCGCCCATACCATCAATATCCATCCATATTCCGCCAAGAATTGCTGCTGCTGTAATTACTGCCGAGCATATACCCGGAGCTGCTTTTGCATTGAACAGTGTTCCGAAAATAAGTCCTATTCCGATAAAAAGTACAAATGACGGAATATAAAGCAGAACCGACAAGAACATATTTGCAATATTGAATGATTCGCCGTTTATGAGTGCGATAACTTCTCCTGCTATCAATGTAATTACAGACTGGGCAAATGCAACCAGACCAAACGGCAATGTATATCCGAGAATAAAGTCGCTGCCTTTCATCGGGGAAGCATACAGTCTTGTAAGAAAAGCTTCCGACCTGTCCATTGATACACGGATACAAGCAAACAGCATTATGAATGTCATGCCAAAAACTGCTATAGCAGGTGTAAGCATTTTTATACCGAATATCTGAGGTGTGCCGGGCACTTTTGGTATAGACTTATCTACCAGTGTCATGATTATAAGCATTGCAATAGGCAAACCGAGACAAAAAATGTAGCTTATAGGATCTCTTACAAGTTCCTTTATATTTCTTGATGCAAATGCTGTCATCTTCATTCTTTTTCTCCTCCCACAATTTCGATAAATGCGTCCTCTATGTTATCCTTGTTTACAGACTTTTTCAATTCTTCAGCAGTTCCAAGTGCTTTCATACTACCTTTTGCCATAATAGCGATTCTGTCACAAAGTGCTTCTGCTTCTTCAAGGTAATGCGTTGTAAGTATTATAGTTATCTTGCCTTTGAGATTTCTCAGAACTTTCCACAGTTCTCTTCTTGCAAGAACATCAAGACCAAGTGTAGGCTCATCAAGAAAGATAATTTTCGGGTCGGTAATAAGTGCCATTGCAATGCTGAGTCTTCTCTGCCAGCCGCCGGAAAGTGTCTTTGCCTTCTGATTGATGACCTCATTAAGTTCCAGCGAATTAACTATCTCATCCATCTTTGCAGCAACTTTTTCTTTTTCCATCTCATATATAGCTGCGATAAGATCAAGGTTTTCTTTCACCGTAAGATTTCCCGCAACGGCTGTTTCCTGTGTTGAAACATTTATGTACCTTTTGATTTTCTGCATATCTGTTTTTACATTCTGACCAAGTATTTCCGCTTCTCCGTCAGTAACTGCCGAAAGACCTGTCAGCATACGTATAGTAGTTGTTTTGCCTGCGCCGTTTACGCCCATCAGACCGAACAATTCTCCCTCGTATATCTCAAGATCAAGATGATCGACTGCTGTTTTACTTCCGAATTTTTTCGTGAGATTTGTAAGTTTAATTGCTGTTTTCATCCGCATTTCCTCCTAAAACAGGTAAGTTCTGAATATGATTGATAAAATCCTCATAATATTTTCTGTTGACAAGAGCTATTCCCTGTGTGCTGTCTCCGAGAACAACAAGCTCGTCACCATCATAAAGATTGAAAATTCTGAGTGCTTCTTCCGGAAGGGTTATCTTGCTGTTGACGATTTTACTTATGCCAAAAATGTATTTATTTTTGGGATGTTTATATTCTACATCATTTACAAAAGCTGCCGCTATATCTTCAATTTCCATTCCGAAGATTCTTGCAAGCTCGGTACATTTTATAACATCAGGAATACTTTCACCGTTTTCCCATTTGGCAACCGACTGGCGTGAAACATTCATTTTTTCGGCAAGCTGTTCCTGTGTCATTTTTGCTGCAACACGCATATTTCTTAGTCTTTCGTTCATTTCATTTCCTCCTGTCTTTGATTTACTGTAATGATTATAGCACGGCTATAATGTTTACACAACCAACTAAACTTGTCTTTTCATGTTAAAAAAAGTAGCATTTGCCATTACAAAACAAAATCCTGAGCTGAAATTTTGAAAATACTTATATCAGCTCAGGATTATTATTTGCAAACTATATCGGATTTTTGTTTATTTTCTGCCCTCTTCTGGGATATTTTTGGGGAGTAGATTTGACTTTTAAGACAACTATTACTGTACGGCTGCTTTCATCCGGCAATGTAAGGTTATTTATTTCTTTCAGTTTTCCGCCGAGAATGTCTATTGCATTATTTGCGGCAGAAAGTTCTTTTTCCCCGTCCGGACCTTTCATAGAAATGAATATGCCACCTTTTTTAACATACGGCATACAGTATTCGCACAAGGCCGGCAGATTTGCAACTGCACGGGATACTGATACATCATACTGTTCTCTGTAGAGAGGTTTTAAAGCACCCTCTTCTGCTCTGCTGTGTACAAGTTCGGCAATTATTCCAAGACGGCTGCATACCTCATTAAGAAAAACGAGTCTTTTGTTAAGGCTGTCAAGGAGTGTAAGTTCGATTTCAGGAAACATTATTTTGAGCGGAATTCCGGGAAAACCTGCTCCTGTACCTATGTCGATAACTTTTTGTTTGCCGCTGAACGAAACATATTTGCATAAAGATATGCTGTCTATGAAATGTTTTACTGCGATACCCTCATCATCAGTTATTGCAGTCAGATTCATTTTTTCATTCCATTCTTTCAGAAGCTGTGCATACATTTCAAATTTGTTGAGTTGTTCATCCGAGACAGGTATATTATTTTCATCGCACCATGATTTGAGTATTTTTTGTATCATACTTTGTCCTCCGGTTTATGTCTGAGCGTTGAGAGATATATTACAAGCACCGAAATATCTGCCGGACTTACACCGGAAATACGGCTTGCCTGTCCTATACTTTCCGGACGAACTTTTCCGAGTTTTTCTCTTGCCTCAAGGCTGAGTCCGTCGATTTTACTGTACTCTATATCCGCCGGAAGCCTTTTCGATTCAAGTCTGCGAACCTGTTCAACGATTATAAGCTGTCTTTGAATATAGCCCTCATATTTTATTTCTATCTCAACCTGTTCAAGAACATTTCTGTCTGTTTCTGTGCGTGTAACATCAACCGATGTGAGCGTCTCATAATCAAGTTCAGGACGTTTCAGCAGGTCAATAAGGTGAACGCCTGTTTTTACTTCCGAAGTATTTTTTTCTCTGAGAATTGCGTTCAGTTCTTCCGACGGGGAAAGTACTGTCTTGCGTATACGTTTAAGTTCCGCCTGAATTTTTTCCTGTTTGCGGCAAAACTTTTCCCAGCGTTCGTCTGTGACAAGACCGACTTTTCTTCCTGTCGGAGTAAGACGTGTATCCGCATTATCCTGACGAAGTATAAGACGGTATTCACTTCTTGATGTCATCATACGGTACGGGTCGTTACAGCCTTTTGTTACAAGATCATCTATCAGTGTGCCTATATAAGAACCTGCTCTGTCAAGGAGCATAGGCTCTTTATTCTGAATTTTAAGTGCAGCGTTTATACCTGCCACAAGACCCTGAGCAGCTGCCTCTTCATAACCGGAACTGCCATTGAACTGACCTGCGCCGTACAACCCCGGAAAATCACGGAATTCAAGCGTAGAATTCATCTGTATCGGATCAGCGCAGAAATACTCTATAGCATAAGCCGGACGCATTACTATACAATGCTCAAGACCCTTTATAGTGTGATAGAAATCAAGCTGAACATCTTCCGGCAGTGAAGATGACATTCCCTGAATATACATTTCTTCGGTATCAAGACCGCACGGTTCAATAAAAAGCTGGTGTCTCGGCTTATCCGAAAAACGCACTATTTTATCCTCAATGCTTGGACAATAACGTGGACCTACACCTTCTATTTTTCCGCTGTACATTGGTGAGCGAGATATGTTGTCGAGAATAACTTTCTTTGTATTGTCGTTCGTCCAGCTAACATAACACTTGACTTTATTTTCTCCCGGTTCTGTCGTATCATACGAAAACGGTACTACAGGGTCATCACCGCATTGTTCTTCAAGGTCGGTAAAATCTATGCTTGAGCGCAGAACTCTCGCCGGAGTTCCTGTTTTAAAGCGGCGTATGCTCATACCGAGTTTTTCGAGCGCATCAGGCAGATACTTAGACGGGAACATCCCGTCAGGACCGCTTTCGTATGAAACGTCACCTACATATATTTTTCCGCCAAGATATGTACCTGTTGCAAGAATAACAGCTTTTGCCTTATACTGAGCTTCCAGACGAGTTGTAAGCAGCCATGCGCCGTCGTCGGAACGTACAAGGTCAGTTATTTCTGCCTGACGGAGTTCAAGATTATCCTGCAATTCAAGACAATGTTTCATACGTGTACTGTATGCTCTTCTGTCAATCTGCGCTCTGAGCGAATGTACTGCCGGTCCTTTTCCCCTGTTGAGCATACGGCTTTGCAGAAAACATTCATCAGCAGCTTTTCCCATTTCGCCGCCAAGTGCATCTATTTCTCTGACAAGATGACCTTTTGCTGTACCGCCAATAGAAGGATTGCACGGACAATTTCCCACAGCATCCATATTTATTGTAAACACGCCTGTTTTGCATCCCAGTCTTGCAGCCGCCAGACCTGCCTCTATTCCGGCATGACCTGCTCCCACAACTGCTACATCAAATTCTCCTGCCAAAAACTTCATTTCCCTCAAACCTTTCTTTTGTCTGTAACTCATTCTCAAAGCCTATGCAAGCGCTTTTCGCCCTCGATTTCATTTTTACGACACCATATATTATAAAACATATTTGCAGAATTGTACAGCATTAATTTACAAAGTATTGTTTCACGTGAAACATTTTTCTTTGCCGAACAGATTACCAATGTTTCACGTGAAACATTTTTGTTTGTAGAACAGATTATCATTGTTTCACATGAAACATTTTTGTTTAACCAACAGATTACAATTGTTTCACATGAAACAACGACGGCACAATGTTTCCACTGCGCCGCCGGAAATGCTAATTTTCATAAACCGTTATATCGTTGAGTACAATCTTAGAAATGTTTTCGGGGTCAATCAGATAGAATTTGTTGTCAAAGTTGTTGCTGAATTCATTATTCGGGAATTTTCCGAATGTGCAGTTCATAACAATATTTTTTTCAGAATACTCGCATCCGTTGCCAATCAGATAGTACTTGCTGCCGTCCTTGGTGGTCAGATAGCATTGTTTATCATCGGGAAGATTTGCTGTAGTATCGTTTTTAGCATAGAGGAAAAAGCCGGCAGACGAAACTGTCATTTTTCCATCTGTGGGATGACTGCCGAAAATCTGATTCAGTGTTTCGTCACTGACCGGAATAATATTATTTGCCGGTTCACAGTCCATAGTAAATTCAATTTCAAAAGGAAGGCTGAAAAGTTTGTTTCTGCCCTTTACAACTTCAAACTTGTTATCAGTGTATATTATGTCAGAATAGTAATAGCTGTTTGTAAACAAGTCATATGGAATGACGCTTGAATTATTGTTTCTAAGCTCATAAGCCTGTGAAATGTTCTGATTATTGATTTCATCAAAAGTTCCAAGAACATCATCTACACTTGCTGCAAGATAATTATTGCTTTTTATGGAAATTTTTTTGCCCTGCAAACTTTTTCCAAATATGTCATTACCGTTTCCATCATGTGCTGATACATTTACAGCTATCAGGATATGAAGTGTTTTTCCACCGTTTTCCACACCATATACTGCATGATATCCTAAACCGTCAATAGTACAGTTTTCGCTGTCAGTATCATCAATTATCATTTCAAGCTGGTGACTATTTTGTTTATCAGGGTCTTCCCAATTTGAAAGCCTTGCCGAAAAATTGCCATCTTTTATTATACTGAAAGAATCGCTTGTAAACTTTCCGCCGTTCTTCTTGCTCAGACGTATATCAATAAGATTATCTGCCCCCTCATTAGCACTGACCTGCAAGGAGTCAATCTGTAAATTTGGGTCGTGTATCTTGATACTGGCATCTTTAACATTGACAAAATCGGCTGTATATTCATCTCCGCCGACAACTGAACCGTACAGTACATACATATTTTCCGCTACAACAGGAACGGTAAAAATACCTACTGCTAAAGCCGCAGCGGCTGCCGCTATAATGATTTTTCGGAGTAATTTCTTTTTATGTTTTGCTGTGCCAAGACCCAGCGATGACAGAACATTGTTTTCTATCATTTTAGAATCAATTCCGGTATCCTCGTAAACAGTAATTTCTTCAATTTCTTGTGCCGAACGAGGAAGCTTTGTCATAGAATCAAAAATATTTTTTTTCATTGCTGATATCCCCTTTCTTCAAGAGCTTTTCTGATTTTTGCCCGTGCACGGTGCAGCCGAACTTTTACATTATCGGAACTCATACCAAGTATATCTGCAATATCGGAAATGCGCTGGTAGTAAAAATAATATCGTATCACGATTTCGCTGTCAGGCTTTCCAAGCTCGTTTACGATTTCACCAAGAACATGATTGATTTCTTTTTGTTCTATATTGCCCTCAAGAGAAAACTCATCCTCTGCGTTTACCTCATCAATATCCAGCATAATTTCCTTTTTAATCGTATCAAGCTTATCAAAAGCTTTTGTTTTGGCAATACAGCAAAGATATCCTTTTAAAGTCGTGTCGTCCACTTTATCACGATTTTTCCAGAAAGTTATGAACGTATCTGTAACAGCTTCTTCGATATCCTCTTTTTTGAGAGTGCCTCTGCCAATGTTGAATATGACAGATGCAACAAGCGGCATATACCTCTGCATGATTTCCTCAAGTGCACTTTCGTCCCCATTTTTCAAGCGTCTGCTCATTCCCCTGTTTTCTTTCAAATAACCACCTTCTTACATTCCATATTGACCGGTCTGTTATTAATAACGGTTGAAAAAGCAGTTTGGTTACATGAAAAAAATCCTGCCCTACTTTTCGGACAGGAAAATTTTCATTAGGTGATATAGGACTTTCGTTATTATTTGCCAACGCAAAAACGGGAAAATACTTTGTCAACAACAGCTTCTGTTACTCTTTCGCCGGTCAGTTCCAAAAGACTGTTTATTGCTTCCTCTATGACCACTGTTACAGCATCAAACGTAATTCCCATCCTGAGCGCATTTACCGCCTCACTGACGGATTCAAGAGCATTTTTTGCATCATGATATTGTCTTTCATTTGCAAGTATTCCCAATGACGGATCTAATTTTGATGTGCCTACTATTTCGGCAACCTCTTTTGAAAGAATATCTGCACCGCTTCCGGTTTTTGCAGATATAAAAACTGTATGGGCAACTTTGCTTTTTATGAATTCGCTGTCAATCTTATTATCGAGGTCTGTTTTGTTTATAATAGCGACTGCCGGCGCACCTTCAAGAAGGTCAAGCAATTCCTTGTCATCGTTCGATAAAGGCATTGATGCATCGAATACAGCGAAAATCAGACCGGCGGCAGAAAGTCTGTCTTTTGCCCTCTGAACACCTATACTTTCAACAGGGTCATCAGTTGAGCGTATACCGGCAGTATCAGAAAGTCTGAGAGGAACATCGCCAAGCATTACAGTTTCCTCGATAATATCTCTTGTAGTTCCGGGTATATTCGTAACAATGGAACGCTCACAGCCTGAAAGAAGGTTCATAAGTGTTGACTTGCCTACATTCGGTCTTCCTGCTATTACAGTGTCAACACCTTCACGCATAATCTTACCGGCATCATATGTATTAAGAAGGTCGGAAAGTTCTTTTTCAGCCTTTCCCAGACCTGTCAATAATTCATCTTCATCAATTTCAGGTATTTCATCTTCGGGATAATCTGCCCACGCTGACAGATGAGCCGCAAGATTCAACAGAATTTCACGAACCTGTTGAATTCTCTTTCGGAGACTTCCCTCTAATGTTGATAAAGCAGCTCTTGCAGACTGTTCTCCGCCTGCTGAAATAATATCCATAACAGATTCTGCCTCGGTCAGACCCATTTTCCCGTTAAGAAAAGCTCTTTTTGTAAATTCACCTGCCTGAGCCGGTTTTGCACCATGGTTGAAAACTGCACGAAGAACTTTTTTAGTTACATACATTCCACCGTGGCATGATATTTCGACCACATCTTCTCCTGTGTAACTGTGAGGTGCACGGAATACTAATACCACAGCTTCGTCAATTACCTCACCATTATCGGAGATTTTTCCGAAAGAGGCTGTATATCCTTTCATTTCGGTAACTTTTTTACCCGAAACGGAAGTAAAAATTTCCTGAGCTGTTGCAAGGGCATTTTCGCCTGATATTCTTATTACGCCCATACCGCCCTGTCCGTTAGGAGTTGAAATTGCTGCAATTGTCTGTTCCATAAAAAAATAGCCCCTTTGAGTTTTCAACCGTTTTTTTCACAATGTTGAAAACCTACAGATATTTTTATTCCCGCAGTCCGTAATAAAAGAACTGCGGGATGTGAAAATTATTCAACATTAGTTACCTGATTTTTTTACATCAATTCTGCCGTATAAAGATGTATCCGGACGTTCATTTATGCTTTCTCTTACTTTATCAGCAGAAGAATCATTTTCAAATGTACTGAACATACTGTCCTGCGGATGAGATTCGTTATCACTGTACTGTCTGCGCTGATATCCGCTGCTGCGAGGTCTGCGGTTATATGAACCGTCTTTATTGAAATTGCCTGACGAGGATTTTCCTCTGTAGCCGCCTCTGTCACGGTAATTCGGCTTATAATCAGGGTCAGGTCCTATAACGACATGACGCTGCATATTTTCGCCCTCACTCCATGAAATTGCTCCTCTTACCTTCTGTACAGCAGTATGGATTATTCTTCTCTCATAAGGATTCATCGGTTCGAGTGAAGTTTTTGTACCGGTCTTGCAAGCTTTGAATGCAAGCTTTCTGCCAAGTATTTCAAGAGTCTTTTCTCTTTTTTCTCTGTAGTTGCCGATATTGATAGAAATTCTGTAATACTCATCATCAACATGATTTGCAACGAGACCTGCAAGATATTGTATTGCATCGAGAGTTTCCCCTCTGTGACCTATAATAAATCCTATATCTTCACCTTCGATACTTATAACTGCGCCGCCTTCTGTTTCTTCAGCAGTCATAGTAAAATCAACTATTCCCATTTTGTTTAAGATTTCTTTAAGATAATTTTCTGCTGATTTAAGCGGAGTAAGTTCGACAAATGCTCTTATAATAGCCGGTTTTCCGCCGATAAAGCCAAATTTTTTCTTTTCCGGCTGCTGTAATACTTCTGTATTGATATCATCCGTACCAAGCTGTTCACAAGCCTTTGCTTGTGCTTCCTCAATTGTATCGGCTGTAATGGTAACTTCCTTAATCATTAAACTATATCCTCCCGATTCACTTCTTTTTTCCCTGATAACTGCTATTATTGTTATTGCCCGATTTTTTCGATTTCTTATTCTTATTTCCAGACTTAGCTGTTTTTTCAATTGTTACGGTTGATGTTGCCTTTTTTGAAGGCGCAACATAATCAGGAACGTCGATATAAGCATACTGTGATTCCTGTTCAAGTCTAAGAACTATTCTCTCCGCCTCTGCCCTTGCTTCAAGAATACTTGAACTGTAAAATTTATTCATAATCAGTGACTGGAAAAATCCAAGCACTGTTGATGATATCCAATAAAATCCAACTGCTGCCGGAACGCTGTAGGCGATAAATGCGGTCATAAGCGGCATAAGCACAATCATCATTACCATACAGCCCTGCATTTTCGTACCGTTTATTTTCTGAGTAAGGAACATACTAAGCACTGATGTAACAAAGCAAAGCACCGGTATAAGCATCATAATGGGAGCACTCTGACTTGGTGTAGCAAGAAGGTCAAGACCGAGAAAATTAAAACCGTTGCTGAACTCATTTATCTTTTCAGTTTCCTGAGGATTGAAAAGCAGATTGCCGTTTCCGTCAACAAGATATTTCTGAAGTGCGCCAAAATACTTTGCAATGCTTATTTCGCCGTATGTGCTGTTGATACTAACACCCAGACCGGGAAGTGTATTAACGCTGTTGAGAGCAGAACTTACTTTATCAGCAGCTATATGAAGGGTGTTTGTAAGCGGATTTCTGACAGAATACCACACACCGAACATTATTATCATTGGTGCGAGCATTGGCAGACATCCTGCCATAGGGCTTACATTTTCTTTCTGCATAAGCTTCTGTATTTCCTCGTTAGCCCTTACCCTGTCATTTTTATATTTATCCATGATTTCTTTCTGTTTTTGCTGAAATCGAGCATTGGATGCCATAGACTTTTGCTGTTTGATAGAAAACGGAAAAAGCAGTATTTTTGTAAACAATGTAAAAAGTATGATGGCTATTCCATAATTTTTAACAAGATAGAACGCAAACCATAATACATATCCAAGTATACTTCCGATGAGGTTAAACAAAAATTCCATTAAAGTGTAATCATTCCCTTCACCTTTTTTCGCTGTCAATCCTTTTTGAAAGGTATCTTTTTAGGCTGTTTTTTTTCAGGAACAGGGTCATAACCTCCCTTTGTCCAGGGATTGCAGCGCAGAATCCTCCATATAGTCATAAAACTCCCTTTTAAAGCGCCGAACCTTTCAATTGCAGTAATTCCGTAAGATGAGCAAGTCGGATAATATTTGCAGCATGGAGGCGTTCTTGATGAAATATGTTTTTTATAAAAGCATATAAGCCAAATAAGCGGGCGCTTCACATCAAAACACCCGCTTCCTTGAGCTCTTTCTTCATTGCCCGCAAAATATCTCCGGACTTGACGTAGGGAGTTTTTCCTCTGGCAACAAAAACCAGATCATAGCTGCCCCTGACATCTTCCATAATATTACGGAATGCCTCTCTGATAATTCTGCGAGATCTGTTACGCAAAACGGCCTTACCGATCTTTTTACTTGTAGTTATACCGATTCTGACATATCCGCATCTATTTTTCATGACATAAGTAACCAACACCGGTGAAGCAAAAGACTTACCTTTTGCATACAATCTGCGGAAGTCATTATTTCTTTTCAAGGTAATGATCTCAGCCAAAAGGCTCATCCCCTTTTTTTAATACCGATAAAGCGCTGCGCAGCGAAAAATCAGTAGGAAAGTTTCTTTCTTCCCTTTGCTCTGCGGCGAGCAAGCACCTTGCGGCCGTTAGATGTAGACATTCTCTTTCTGAAACCATGCTCCTTTTTTCTGTGAAGCTTTTTCGGCTGATAAGTTCTCAGCATGGATATTCCTCCTTTCAAAATTTACCATTATGCATCCTGAATAATTGTCAAGATAGAACCCTGCACCGTAAAATTATAACCTATAAAACGGTCTTCTGTCAATAAAAATTTTGAATTTTAGTGCAATTAACAGCAATTAAATTTCAACATCGTACAATTCCCACAAAAACCCATCACAAACGATTTACAATATACGTTGAAATTACTTTTATCCCCCAAAAAGACATATATCTCTATTTGTACAATAAATACGACAGCAGCTTTTAACACTTAAAAGTAAGACTGTTGAAAAAATGTTGAAATATTGCGTTTGGTATGATATAATAATGTTGTATAAGTGTTTACACAGTAAAAAAATTGTGGAAAACCTACCCTAAAAAGGGTGATATTATTACGACAGGAGTAGAGTGATTTATGGATTCATTTAACGAAGCCTGGGTCTTGGTGCGTGAGTACTGCAAAGAAAATGTTACCACAACAGCTTACAAATCTTGGCTGAGCAATATTGAACCTGTTAAACTGGATTTCGCAGAGGGAAAAGCTATAATAATGGTTCCCTCAGATTTTCAGCGCAATATTGTCATGAAAGCATATAAAAAACTTCTTACCGAAGCGATGGAAAATGTTTTCGGAACAGCGTTGGAACTTGTTGTTATAGTTCCCGATGATATCAGCACAAGAGAACAGGAAATCACCGAAACGCCACCCGATGAAGATTATGAGTTCACTTTCGATACATTCATCGTAGGCTCATCAAATAAGTTCGCCCATGCAGCATCACTTGCTGTGGCAACAAATCCCGGAAGAGCGTATAATCCTCTTTTCATATACGGAAATTCAGGTCTTGGAAAAACACACCTTCTCTATGCTATCAAAAATGAGATACACAGAACCCATCCGGACAAGGATATAGTATATGTGAAAGGCGAGGATTTTACAAATGAACTTATTCAGGCTCTTATGACAAAATCAAATCTGGAATTCCGCCAGAAATATCGTAAATCCGATGTCCTTCTCGTTGACGATATACAATTCATCGGCGGAAAAGACGCAACTCAGGAGGAATTTTTCCACACATTCAACACATTGTATGAGGCAAAAAGTCAGATAGTACTTACATCCGACCGTCCGCCAAAAGAGATAAAAACCCTTGAGGATCGTCTGCGCAGCCGCTTTGAATCGGGACTTATTGCAGATATTCAGCCGCCTGATTTTGAAACAAGAATAGCCATAATACGCAGAAAGGCGGAATTACTGCAAATAGACCTGCCCGATGACGTTACAGAATACATAGCAACAAGACTGAAATCAAATATACGTCAGCTTGAAGGCGTTGTTAAGAAGCTTAAAGCAAAAAATCAACTGTACGGCGATAAAGTAACTATAAACATAGCACAGAAAACTATCTCAGAAATACTTAACAACGATCAGCCGCCTCCATTGACTGTAGAAATGATAATCGACGAAGTTGCACATCATTTCGGACTTACCAGCAATGATATACGTTCCTCGAAACGTAATTCAAATATATCCAATGCACGTCAAATTGCTATATATGCAGTGCGTGAAATCACCGATATGTCCATGAACAGTATAGGAGAAGAATTCGGAGGAAGAGATCACTCCACTATTGTTTATGCTCTGAAACAAATCGAAAAGAACATGGAAAAAGATCCCAAACTCAAGGCAACTGTTGATGATATTATCAAAAATATCCGCAACAGATGACCAAAAAAGTTTTCAACAAACCGGTTGAAAAGTTTTCAACATTCAACATTTTCTGTTGAAAACTCAATTTTTAGCAACTTTTGCCAGCCTAAGTTTTCAACAATTTTCTCAACATTCCACCAACACAATTCAACAGCAATGTTAAAAAGTTGAAAAGTGCCAAAAAACCTCAACAATCACTCAACAAAGATTCA
The DNA here is from genome assembly GCA_902767155.1 of uncultured Ruminococcus sp. GTDB lineage: Bacteria > Bacillota > Clostridia > Oscillospirales > Acutalibacteraceae > UBA1213. The sequence goes on from CACXGC010000197.1 coordinate 13,251, forward strand.
ACATTTAAGAGAGTCACGAAAGCATGATTTTTTCTAAGGAAATCAGAGTTTTCAACTTTTCAACCGCTACTACTACTGCTACTAACAATATATCTATTATATAGGGAAAAAAAACAAAAAAAAGCAAAAAAACAAAAAAAGGACTGATATGCGTGAAATTCGAATGTAACCGTCAAGAATTCAACCAAGCAGTTACAAATGTTCAAAGAGCAGTATCATCAAAAACAACAATGCCTGCTCTTGAAGGTATCCTAATAAAAGCAGAAGGCAATGCTATAACCCTTTACGGATATGACCTTGAAATATGTATAACAACAACGCTAAGTGCGAAAATACAACAAGAAGGAAGTTCCATAATAAAAGCAAAACTCTTCTCAGAAATAATACGCAAGCTTCCCGAAAAAACTCTTACTATAGAGGTAGATGAAAAAAACATAGTATATATTACCAGCGGAAGTGTAAGCTATAAGATAGTAGGCATACCTGCTTCAGACTATCCAGAAATACCTGTTATAAGAGGCAATGATGCTATAAAGATAGAGTCAGATGTACTCAGCAGCATGATACGCCAGACGATATATGCTGTAGCAGATAATGACATAAAACCGACAAATAAGGGTACTTTATTTGAAATTGAGGATAAAACACTGCGTATGGTATCGCTTGACGGTTATCGTCTTGCAATGAGAACAGAAAAGATCGACTATGCCGGAGAAAAACTTTTCATAGTACCCGGAAAATCTCTTATAGAGGTAAACAAGCTTATAGGTGAAGAATCAAAAACGATCAATATAATTGCAAGCATACGCCATATAATATTCAAAATAGACTCATATTCCATAATATCAAGACTGATTGACGGTCAATTCATAAATTATCGTGCATCCATTCCAAGTACACATACTACAGAGGTACGTGTAAATACAAGAAAATTCATCGAGACGATCGAAAGAATGTCACTTCTCCTTACAGATAGAATGAAAAGTCCGATACGCTGCCAAATTGATGATAATGTTATAAAAGCTTACTGCAATACTCCGCTTGGTCAAGCAAACGATCAGATCGACGTAAACATGAGCGGGGAAAACCTTGAGATAGGTTTCAATAACAAATTCCTTCTTGAAGCATTACGCTACAGCGAAACAGATGAAATACTGATGGAAATGACAGGCTCAAACAAAGCAATTGTTATAAAGCCCATACAAGGAGATAATTTTCTATTTATGCTTATGCCAATGAGGTTGACGAGATGAAAAAAGAAAAAATAAAACTTCGTGCTGATGAAGAATATATTCGTCTTGATAATGCACTCAAACTTTCAGGAAGTGTAGAAACTGGCGGACAGGCAAAAATCGTGATACAAAACGGCGAAGTTCTCGTAAACGGCGAAGTTTGCACAATGCGTGGAAAGAAACTCCGCCGAGGCGATACAGCTGAATTTGAAGATCTTATTCTTGAGGTGTGCTGATTGTTTGTAAAAACTTTCTCATTTGAAAATTACAGAAATCTCGTACCGGATACAGTTGCTCCATGTGAAGGTATCAATGTTATATGCGGAAAAAACGCACAGGGAAAAACAAATCTGCTCGAATGTATATGGCTTTTTACAGGAGGACGTTCTTTCAGAGGTTCAAAGGAAAACGAACTCATTACATTCGGAAAGAGACAAGCAAAAATAAGTCTCGGATTTGTTACAAAAATCCGTGAGCAGAATATTGATATCACCATACAGGGAGGAAAACGCCGTCCGGTATTGAATGACGTTCCCAAAAGTACAATTTCGCAAATAATCGGAAGTTTTTGTGCTGTTGTATTTTCTCCTGACCATCTGAGGCTGATAAAAAACGGACCGGAACAGCGCAGAAATTTCATTGATGGTGCTTTGTGTCAAATAAAGCCGGCTTATGCTGTTCTGCTTTCACGGTACAAAAAGATATTAAACGAGAGAAACGCTCTTTTGAAAGACATTCCGAAACATCGTGAACTTGAAGACACACTTGAAATATGGAGTGAACGTCTTGCAGCAGAAGGTGCTCTGATTGCCGAAGAAAGATTTTCATATCTTGATAAGCTTACAAAGACAGCCACATCTTTTTATGACGGCATAAGCAGCGGTCAGGAAAAACTTACGCTGCAATATAAGACAGCTTGCCGTATAATTTCCGGTATGAACAGAAAAGAAATGGCTTCTGAAATACTAAAAACTCTTCACAGCAGACAAAAAGATGATATCTTTTGTGGTTATACAGCTGTCGGAATTCACAGGGATGACCTTGTTGTAAAGATAAATGATAAGGATGCACGGGCTTTCGGTTCACAAGGACAGCAGCGTTCAGCAGTCTTATCACTAAAACTTGCAGAGGCAGCTGTTCTTGGCAGCGAAAAAGGGGAAACTCCGGTCATACTTCTTGATGACGTTTTGAGCGAACTTGACAGTACACGACAGGATTATCTTCTCCGAAAACTTGACGGAATGCAGGTTTTTATAACCTGCTGCGAGCTTTCTATTGATGCGGCAAATACTTTTATTGTGGAAAACGGAAAAATAAAAACTGTGGGGAAAACATAATGTATCTTCATTTAGGCGGGGATACGATCGTAAGAACCGAAGATATTACCGGAATATTTGATCTTGATAATGCGACTGTTTCTTACAGAACAAGAGAGTTTTTATCGTATGCCCAGAAAAACGGAAAAGTCGTAAACGTTTCTGACGAATTGCCAAAGTCGTTTGTAATTTGCACAGAAGATAACGAAACAATTATTTATATATGCCAGCTTTCTCCAAACACTCTTATAAAAAGGAGCGAGCAGGAACTTGGCGGTCAGTAAATGTACAGCTGAAAAAAGGAATATCTGAAAGGAATGATGATATGAAACTGCTTACGGAATGTCCGTACTGTCATAGAAAAGTAGCTATAATTGGTGCCAATATACTGAAAACAAAGGGAGAACACAGCTGCAGAGGCTGTAAATGTATCTCGAATGTTGTAATACACCGTGCACTGTATGCGCTTGCGGGTCTTGCTGTTGCCTCTTCCCTCATTACCATGCTTCTTTATTCAACAAGCGGTGATGTAGGCGACCCGAGAGGAATCTTTTATGTATTTCTCCCGTTCCTGATATTTTATATTCTTGTTCCCTTTTTCGTAAAGCTTGAACCATGCGGCGACAGGTCGGCAGTAAATAAGCTGCACAGAAAAATAGACCCTATTCCTGTCACACATAAAAAGCCGGTAAAAATACCTGACCAGCCTATAGAACTTAATGTCGGTGATGATTTTACGAAAAGTTTCATGCTGGCAAAAAATACAAAGGCTGCGGAAGATAATGAGGACAGATATAACCGTATTATAAGCGAAAGCAGCGAAGATATAGATATAACTTCCGGAATTGATATTTCCGAAATCGTAGATGATTCAAAAGAAAATAATGGTAGTGAAACGGATACTGAAAAGTCCGAAAAAAATGGTGTAGACCTGAAAAAAGAAACATCATCGGATAAAAATTACGGAGATATTTTCAAGCCTGAACCTGAAGAGGATGATGAAAGTTCAGGAAATGAAAACTGAGGAGTGTGAAAAGTTTTGCTCAGATTACCGGTTTGTCCTCATTGTCATGCAGTTTACAGCTACAAAGAGGTCAGTGAAATGAAACAGGGAGCGAGACTTTGCTACCATTGCAATAAAAAGTTTATGGCAGACAAGAAGTTCGGAAGATTTATTTTTCTTCCGGCAGTATGTCTGATACTTATACTGATAAATGTTATGATCTTCATTTCGACGGATAGTTTCAGCATTGTCATAATGCTTGCAGATCTTGTGATCGTTACGGCGGCAGTTATGCTTATGCCGCTTACAGTACGTTTCAAACCCGAAAAAATGACAAAATCCGAAAAAAGAAAACTGAGATCGGAAGAACAGGAAAAAGATATGTGACAGAATTTGTCTGTCAAAGCAAATGCGGTTGTTGACCGCCTGACAGAGAGGTAGGAAAAAATGGATAATAATGAGATTTCTCAGACAACAGAAGAATACGGAGCAGCCGAAATACAGGTTCTTGAAGGTTTGGAAGCTGTCAGGAAAAGACCTGGAATGTATATCGGTTCGACAGGTCCGAGAGGACTGCACCACCTTGTTTATGAAATCGTCGATAATTCCATAGATGAGGCACTTGCGGGGTACTGCACCAAAATAGATGTAGAGATACTTCCAGGTGACATTATAAGAGTTACAGATAACGGACGAGGTATTCCTGTGGGAATACAGCCGAAACTCGGAATACCGGCAGTAACAGTCGTATTTACAGTACTTCATGCGGGCGGAAAGTTCGGCGGCGGTGGATATAAAGTTGCCGGAGGACTTCACGGTGTTGGTGCATCAGTTGTAAATGCTCTTTCCGAATGGACAGAAGTAGAAGTTTATGACGGCAGTAAAATATATCGTCAGCGTTTTGAAAGAGGTGCACAAATAACCGAACTTCAAGAAGTTGGTGAAACGGATAAAAAAGGAACTGTAGTTACGTTCAAAGCAGACCCCCAAATTTTTACCGAAACTACTGTATACGATTACGAAACACTTCAAATACGTCTGAGAGAACAGGCTTTTCTTAATGCCGGAATTCATATAGAACTCAAAGACGAGCGTGACCCCGAAAATATGCAAACAGATGATTTCTGTTATGAGGGCGGAGTATCAAGCTTTGTAGAGTATGTTCATAAAAAACGAGGTCTTGATGTTATACACCCCGATATAATGCATTTCACAGCTAAAAACGAGGATGATACTGCTTCGGCAGAAATTGCTATGCAGTATAATGACAGTTACAATGAACTGATACTTTCATTCGCAAATAATATACATACTACAGACGGCGGTACTCATGAGGAAGGTTTCAAAAGAGCGCTGACCAGAGTAATGAACGACTACGCAAGAAAATTCAATATCATCAAGGAAGGCGAAAAAGGACTCGGCGGTGAGGATTGCCGTGAGGGTCTGACAGTCGTTATCAGCGTTAAGCTTAAAGATGCACAGTTTGAAAGCCAGACAAAGGCAAAACTTGGAAATACAGCAATAAGAACTCTTGTGGACAAACTTATAAGTGATAAACTCGAACAGTATCTCGAAGAAAATCCGGCGACAGCGAAAGCAATTTTCGATAAGGCAATAATGGCTGCTAAAGCAAGAGAAGCTGCAAGAAAAGCAAGAGACCTTGCAAGAAGAAAAACAGCAATGGAAGGCGCAGGACTTCCAGGTAAGCTTGCTGACTGCCAGTCAAAAAATGTTGACGAAACTGAAATCTATATCGTTGAGGGAGATTCCGCAGGAGGTTCTGCAAAGGGCGGACGTGACAGACGTTTTCAGGCTATACTTCCGCTTTGGGGTAAAATGCTCAATGTTGAAAAAGCCCGTCTTGACAGAGTTTACGGAAATGATAAGCTTATGCCTGTAATTACTGCTTTGGGCTGCGGTATAGGTGACGAAATTGACCTGAGCAAACTGCGCTACGGAAAAATTATCATAATGGCGGATGCCGATGTAGACGGTTCGCATATACGCACACTCATGCTTACTTTCTTTTTCCGTTTTATGCGTCCGCTGCTTGAAGAAGGTCATATATACATTGCCCAGCCGCCGCTTTACCGCATAACAAAGGGCAAGAATGAGCATTATTACGCTTATTCCGACGAGGAAAGGGACAAAATAATGTCAGAACTCGGCGGCAACTATGAAATACAGCGCTACAAAGGTCTTGGTGAGATGGACCCCCAGCAGCTGTGGGAAACAACAATGGATCCGGCAACAAGAATAATGCTCCGTGTTGAAATGGAAGACGCAGCGGCAGCAGACGAAGTATTTACTATTCTCATGGGCGATAAAGTAGAGCCAAGAAGAGAATTTATCGAGAAAAATGCTAAGTATGTACAAAATCTCGATGTATAAAAAAATATCCATCTTTTCAAAGTCGGTAATGACATAGCTTACTACACTACACCATACAGGAAAAACAGAAGGAGAGTTAAAATGAGTGATGACGGAGGGCTTGTGCAGAAACAGGAAATAACAGAAAATGAGGAAAATCCTGAATGGGACGGTTCAGAGGCAGAGTTCGTTGAGGACGATGATGCGGAAGAATACGAAATTCCCGAAACAGGATTCAGACTTTCCTACTCTCTGACACAGGACGAAATGTATAAATGTCTTTATCACAGCGATATTATAAAAACAAAAGGTTCGAGAGCAGCTATACAAAGTATTATCATGGGAATTGCTGCAATTGTATTCTTTGTCACATTTTTCACGACCAGATCGCAATACAACGAATATAACTTATTTTTCGGAATAGTCTGCCTTGCTATGATCGCAGCTATATGGGTAGTTCCCCATATTTATCTAAAAAGTATGGCTAAAACTATGGCGGACGGCAGAACAATAGAGGCGGAAATATATCCTACCCACATTGACATAGGAAAAGATGAGGGAGAATGGAGTATCGAACTTGACGGTAAATCACAGATAGAAGAATTCGATAATATAATAATGCTTTTCACTGAAAATGACAGGGCTTTTGCAATACCCGAAAGAGTTATAGAGCCTGAATTTTATAACGAAATACGGGCAATTCTGTTGTCCGGCACAGAACCTAATGAGGAAGAATGAAAATGGAAAAAAAGAATTTTCTTGAAATTACTGCACGTTATGCCGAAACCGATATGATGGGCATTATTCATCACTCGGTATATCCTGTGTGGTTTGAAGCGGCAAGAACCGAATTTATAAAAATGACAGGCACAAGCTATACCGAACTTGAAAAAAAAGGTGTTATGCTGCCGCTTGCAAGCCTTGAATGTAAATATATCCATCCCGTACATTATGAGGATAAAGTGACAATAGAGACTACCGTCAGAAAACTGAGCTTTGCAAAAATTGAATTTGCATACCGTGTAATCCTTGATGGTCAGGTCATGGCAGAAGGAAGTACTGTTCACGGCTTTGTCAGTTCAGAAACATTTCGTCCGTTAAGTCTGAAAAAAGTAATGCCTGAATTATTTGACATGATTATGTCAGCTGTTACAGACGGCGGTGAAACTGATGGAGCATAAACCGTTTTTTTCGTTTAAAAGCAAGCTTGATATAAGTGAATATTCACAGGGATATAAAATTTATGACCTGACAAACGGCAATTCAAAAGGCTGGAAATGGAAATCGTCAATGTTTTTCTTTCTTGCATTACTTATGATATTGATATTGTCTGTGAACGAATTCAGAATCGAAAGATTTCCCAAAATCTTTATAATATTTCCGGTATGCGTGTATTTGTGCATCCATTATGTGTGTATACTTCCGCAAAAAGCAAAAGCTGAGGGAAAAAAAATTTTTGATACCTCTTACCTGCTTTCACAGGAATCAAGTTTTGAATTCTACAAAGAATACTTCACGATGTCGAATCAGTACGAGTTTCTGAAAAGATATTATTCCGAAATAACAGACTGCATTGAAACTGATGATATATTTCTGCTTGGCGGAGGAATGCAGAATGCGGTGATCGTGATATCAAAAAGCTGTATTGATGAAAAAAAGTGCTCTTCTGTTTCACGATTTTTTCAGAATGAAATGGTAACTCAATATAAAAGAACCAAACCTCTGAAAAAGGTGAAAAAACAATGAGCGTTTCAAAAATAAGTGAAAGCTTTCTGGTAACAGAAGAAGATTTTATCAATATGCAGCTTGCAAGAAGATGTTATTATGTTTCACCGAAAAGAAAGATAATTCTCCGAATAATGGGCATGATAGCTGTATTTTCAGGTGCGGCGGCGACAATATTCGTAAAAGTCGGAGTCTGGCAGATGTTTTGCTGGATATTGCTGATACTGACAGGTTTTTATATGCTGTCATACTATGATGTGATCGACCCGCTGATGATAAAGAATGCATCTTCTCGTTTCTATCAGTTCAATAAAAATGCAATAAATTCCCGAACAATAGAATTTGCCGAAGATAAATTTTCTGTTATCAGCGAGGATTATAAACTTGAATTGCCTGAAAAATATATTTATTGTATTGCCGAATCACCATCGACAATATTTATATTCACAGATAAAAGCGAATTTGTATTTATTCCGAGAAGAGTTTTGTCGGACGAAAAAATTCGATTCATACGCAGCTTTACGTCTGCTGAAAAATATAAGACTATTCAGATACCGAAGGAGGCATAATTTTGGATATTCAAGAAGCTTTATCCAATACAAAAATTATTGATGTGGATATAGAAAGGGAAATGAAAAAATCTTTCCTCGATTACTCCATGTCTGTTATCGTTTCGAGAGCTTTGCCTGATGTTCGTGACGGTTTGAAGCCTGTTCACAGAAGAATTTTGTATTCTCAGTATGAAGACAAGCTGACTCCCGACAAGCCCTATAAAAAATGTGCTACCACTGTTGGTAATGTACTGGGCCGTTATCATCCTCACGGAGACTCATCGGTTTATGATGCGCTTGTACGTCTGGCACAGGATTTCTCTATGAGATATACCCTTGTTGACGGTCACGGAAACTTTGGTTCTGTTGACGGAGATCCGCCTGCCGCATATCGTTATACAGAATCGAAAATGAGCAAGATATCCGTTGAAATGCTCACGGATATTGATAAGGAAACAGTAGATTTCATTCCTAACTATGATGACAGCCGAAAAGAGCCATCTGTATTGCCGTCAAGATTCCCTAATCTGCTTGTAAACGGTTCAAAAGGTATTGCAGTCGGCATGGCTACAAATATTCCGCCGCATAATCTTGGCGAAGTTATTGATGCTGTTTCCTGCGTTATAGATGACCCTGACGCAACACTTGATGATATGATGCAGTATATACAGGGTCCTGATTTCCCCACAGGCGGTATAATCATGGGAAAAAGCGGTATCCGTGCCGCTTATGCAACCGGACGTGCGAAAATAACAGTCCGTGCAAAAGCTGAAATAGTCGAAGAGAAAAATAACAGATTCAAAATAGTTGTGACAGAAATACCATATCAGGTCAATAAGGCAGAACTCGTTCTCAGTATTGCCGAAATGGTAAAGAATAAGAGAATCGAAGGTATTTCCGGAATTGAAGACCATTCTGACAGAAATGGTATGCATATCGAGATAACCGTGAAACGTGAGGCAGCACCTCAGGTTGTTTTGAATAATCTTTTCAAATACTCTCAGATGCAGGTAACATTCGGTATAATAATGCTCGCTATTGTGAACGGCGTACCGAAAATACTCAATCTCAAAGATATTATCCAGAATTATATAGATTTTCAGGTTCAGGTTATTACAAGAAGAACAATTTTTGACCTCAAAAAGGCTGAGGAAAGAGCACATATTCTCGAAGGTCTGAAAATTGCCATTGACTTTATAGACGAGGTTATAAGCATAATCCGCTCTTCAAAAGATCAGCCAAATGCAAAACAGAGACTTTCAGAGCGTTTCGGTCTTGATGAACCGCAGACACAGGCTATTGTTTCAATGCGTCTCGGTCAGCTTTCAGGTCTTGAAAGAGAAAAAATAGAGGCTGAACTTGCCGCACTTATTGAGAAAATCGCAGATTATAAGGATATTCTCGAAAACCATGAAAGACTGCTCGGTATAATCAAGAGCGAACTTAATGAGATCAAAAGAAAATTCTCTGATACACGCAGAACTGAAATTGAATCTGTCAGCGGAGAAGTTGATATCGAAGACCTTATTCCGTATGAAGACTGTGTTATGACTATGACAAATCTTGGTTATGTAAAGCGCCAGAAAATAGATACATATCATACCCAGAGAAGAGGCGGACGTGGTATAAGCGGAATGAACAGACGTGATGAAGATGTCGCAACAGATATGTTTATCTGCGGAACACATGATTATGTCCTGTTTTTCAGTAATCTCGGAAAAGTTTACCGTCTGAAATGTTACGAAATTCCTGAAGGTTCAAGAACTTCAAAGGGAATGAATATAAACAACCTTCTTCCCCTGAGCAGTGAAGAAAAAGTTACATCCATGATAAAAGTTCCTGAAACAGGCGACGAAAATATGTTCCTGATGATGATTACAAAAAATGGTGTAGTCAAGCGTACTGCTACTAAGGAATTTTACAGTGCCAGAAAGAATGGTCTTATTGCTATTACCCTTGACGACGATGACGAACTTACATGGGTTCGTCTTACTGACGGCAATTCTGAAATGATAGCTGCTACAAGAGATGGTATGGCTATTCGTTTTAAGGAAACAGATGTTCGTGCTGTCGGACGTTCTGCGAGAGGTGTTAAGGCGTTGAAACTGCGTAATGGCGACTGTGTTATCGGTATGTCTACACTTCGTGAGGGAGCCTATCTTCTTACAGTGTCCGAAACAGGTTACGGAAGACTTTCTTCGCTTGAAGATTATCGTATGCAGTCAAGAGGCGGCTTTGGAGTTACAAACTATAATACGAAGAAATACGGCAAAGTTGCGGCGATTAAGGCAGTAGACCTTGATGATGATATAATAATCATTTCCGACAACGGAATAATAATCCGTATCGAGGCTTCATCGATACGTATCTGTTCAAGAATTTCCAAAGGCGTTATTGTGATGAAAACACAGGACGGCAGCAAGGTAGCAACAGTTGCAAGAGCACCTCATGACGACCCGAATGACAATGGTGACGGCGATGAGGAAGAAGAAACTTCTGTTTCGTATGACGAAGAAGAATCTTCAACTTCATTTGACGTGGAAGACGAGGAAGTATAATATCAAGGCGGCGTTTTTTGTGCCGCCTTTTGTGCAGCAAAAAACTTAAAGCCTGTGTTGAAAAATGCATGATTATATGATAGAATAAAGCTATCTGATTAACCCGGCTTTGCCGGAAAGGGGTAGATGGAAATGGCAGTAAAAAGAGTTTTTGTGGAAAAACGTCCAGGTTTTGATGTCGAGGCGGATAATCTGACAGCAGACATTCAGAAAAGTCTGGGTCTGACATCAGTGGAAAAGGTGAGAATTATTAACCGCTATGATATAAGCGGTATCGAAGGCGAGGATTTTGAAAAGGCTAAGAAAACTATCCTCAGCGAAACAAATGCAGATTTTGTTTATGATGAAGAACTTCCCGAAGATAAAGAATACCGTATCTTTGCTATGGAATATCTCCCCGGTCAGTACGACCAGAGAGCAGACTCCGCTGCACAGTGCGTTCAGCTTCTTACACAGGGTGAAAGACCGCAGGTAGTTTCTGCAAAACTTATCGGCGTTAAGGGTGATATTTCGGATGCGGATTTTGCGAAAATCAAGCATTATCTCATTAACCCTGTAGAATCCCGTGAAGCTGCTCTTACAAAACCGGAATCTCTCGAAATGAAAGCAGATGTTCCGGCAAATGTTGCGGTTGTGGAAGGTTTTACAAAATGGAATGATGACGAAATGAAGGCATATTTCGACAGTATGGGTTTTGCAATGACCCTTTCTGATCTGAAATTCTGCCGTGATTATTTCCGTGATGATGAACATCGTGACCCGACTGTTACAGAATTGCGTGTAATTGATACATACTGGTCAGATCACTGCCGTCACACTACTTTCCTGACCCGTCTTGAAAAAATCGAGATCGAAAAGTCAGAACTTACAAAAACTATAGAGGATGCACTTGCACTTTATTACGAAAGCCGTGATGAAATATACGGCAAGGATAGCACACGTGATGTTTCTCTTATGGATATGGCACTTGTCGGAATGAAACTTCTTCGTAAGAGAGGTATGATACCTGATCTTGACCAGAGTGACGAAATTAATGCCTGCTCTATAGAAGTTCCCGTTACTATCGACGGCAAAACAGAACAGTGGCTCGTTCAATTCAAGAACGAAACTCATAACCACCCGACAGAAATTGAACCTTTTGGCGGTGCGGCAACTTGTCTTGGCGGCGCTATCCGTGACCCGCTTTCAGGACGTGCATATGTTTATCAGGCAATGCGTGTCACAGGTTCCGGAGATCCGACAATTCCGTTTGAGAAAACTATGGAAGGCAAACTTCCCTCAAGAAAAATTACAACAGGTGCAGCACAGGGTTACAGCTCATACGGAAATCAGATTGGTCTTGCTACAGGACAGGTAACAGAACTTTATGACCCTGGTTATGCTGCAAAAAGAATGGAAATAGGCGCAGTTATCGGCGCATCACCAAAAGAAAATGTTGTCAGAGGTGTTCCCTCTCCGGATGATATTATAGTACTCCTCGGCGGAAGAACAGGACGTGACGGCTGCGGCGGTGCAACCGGTTCTTCAAAAGCACATACAATGGATTCAATCGAAACCTGTGGCGCAGAAGTACAAAAGGGTAATCCTCCTACGGAAAGAAAAATTCAGCGCCTTTTCCGCAATAAAACTGTATCTACAATGATAAAACGCTGCAATGATTTCGGTGCAGGCGGTGTATGTGTCGCTATCGGTGAACTTGCAGACGGTCTTACAGTTGACCTTGATAAGGTGACTAAAAAATATGACGGTCTTGACGGAACAGAACTTGCTATTTCGGAATCACAGGAAAGAATGGCTGTAGTTCTCGAAGCGAAAGATGTTGATAAATTTATAGCAGAGGCAGATAAGGAAAATCTTGAGGCAAAAGCTGTTGCCGTTGTTACTGAAACACCAAGACTTACTATGAAATGGAGAGGCGACACTATTGTTGACTTGAGCCGAGCATTTCTTAATACAAACGGTGTTACACAGGTCGCACAGGCTTATATTACAGCTCCCGATGCGGAAAAAAATTACCGTACTCATGCTCCTGAAATTTTCAGAAATAAGGATATAAAAGACAGTTTCGTTGAAAATCTCGGCCGTCTTGAAGTATGTTCACAGCGTGGTCTTGCTGAAAGATTTGATGCAAGTATCGGTGCGGCTACTGTAATGATGCCATTCGGCGGTAAAACACAGCTTACTCCGGAAGAAGCTATGGCAGCAAAAATTCCGCTGCTTGAGGGTGAAACAGATGATGCTACTGCTATGTCATTCGGATATATCCCCGGTATTGCAAAATGGAGTCCGTTCCACGGTGCTGCTTTTGCCGTTACCGAATCATTATCAAAGCTTCTTGCAATCGGTGCTGACCCGCTTACAGCAAGACTGACTTTTCAGGAATATTTTGAAAGACTTCATGATGTTCCGTCACGCTGGGGAAAACCTGCTGCTGCATTGCTCGGCTCTCTTGTTGCTCAGATAAAAATGGGACTGCCATCTATCGGCGGCAAAGACAGTATGTCCGGTTCATTTGAAGACCTTGATGTACCGCCTACACTTGTAAGTTTTGCAGTCGCTATGACAAAGGCTTCCGGAACTGTTTCGGCTGAATTCAAAAAAGCCGGTTCAAAAGTAATTTATGTACCTGTACCCGAAGATAAAGCTGCTATGTTGCCGGATTGGGAAAAGCTCAAAGAAATGTACCGTGCAGTTTATGATCTGATAAAAGCCGGAAAAGTACTTGCTGCATCTACTGTTAAAGAGGGCGGCGCTGCTGCGGCAGTTGCAAAGATGTCTTTCGGTAATAAGATAGGCTTTACATTTGCAAAGGAACTGACAGCAGACGAGCTTTATGCTCCGCTTTCCGGTTCTATGATACTTGAAGTTACTGATGATGCGTCACTTGATGTACTGTATTATGACCTTGGTACTACAACAGAAGAACAAGTTATTTCCGTAAATGGTGAATCATTCGCAATTGATGAGCTTATCAACGCATGGAGCGCAAAGCTTGAAAGTGTATTCCCGACAAAGGCAAAATGTCCGAAAATCAGCCGTGACATTCCGCTTTATACTGAAAGAAATACTTCTTCACCGGTTATAAAAACTGCAAAGCCGAAAGTATTTATACCCGTGTTTCCTGGTACAAACTGCGAAGTTGATACTGCAAGAGCTTTTGCAAAAGCAGGTGCAGAGCCTGAACTTCTTATCGTTCGCAATCTTACTCCTGATGCCATCGAGGAAACTATTTCAGAAATGGTCAGAAAAATAAATTCTGCACAGATGATTATGCTTCCTGGCGGATTCTCAGGCGGTGACGAGCCGGACGGTTCGGGTAAGTTTATTGCAACAACTTTCCGTAATCCGAGAGTAAGTGAGGCAGTGAATGAACTGCTGAAAAACCGTGACGGTCTTATGCTTGGTATATGTAACGGATTCCAGGCTCTTATAAAACTTGGTCTTGTTCCATACGGCGAAATCAGAGAGCTTAAAGAAACTGACGCAACTCTTACTTACAATACAATAGGCAGACATATTTCTCATATGGCATATACGAGAGTAACTTCTGTCAAGTCTCCATGGCTGTCAGGCGTAAATGCAGGTGATGTTTTTGCGATTCCGATATCACACGGCGAAGGACGTTTTGCAGCAAATGAAGAACTGCTTGATACCCTCATAAAGAACGGTCAGATTGCAACACAGTATGTTGACCTGAACGGCAAGCCTTCCGACAATATTGAATTCAATACAAACGGTTCTGTATGCGCTATTGAAGGAATTACAAGCCCTGACGGACGTGTACTCGGAAAGATGGGTCACTCGGAAAGAAAAGGCGAAAATCTGTACTTCAACACGCCATTTGAAAAAGACCAGAAATTGTTTGAAAGCGGCGTAGCATATTTCAGCTGATGAAAAAAATTTTGAAAATTTAGCATTTTACTTGCCCTGAATCTGAAAAAGGTTCGGGGCTTTTTGTTTTCAACATTTTTTAAAAAGTTGTTGAAAACTTGGCGGAAAAATTTATTTATTGGATTGAAAAAATTTTCAGTCCTTGATATAATGTATGATAGAAAACTATGCAACAGGAGACTCTTTATGGAAAATGATTTTAAGTTCAAAGTTAATCTTGGTGGTATGATAGACATCCTTTCCAATCATCTGTACAGTTCGCCTAATGTGTTTGTGCGTGAACTTCTGCAAAACGGAACAGATGCTGTCAGTGCAAGAATTTCTGCCGACAGTAATTTTTCTGAATCGGATGCGCATATAGAAGTTGAGGTTGAAAAAGGAGAAAAAATTCTTTTCCGTGATAATGGAACAGGTCTGACAGAGGACGAAATTCACCGCTTTCTTTCCGTTATCGGACAATCTTCAAAATATGATATTGAAAATAATCGTGCAAGCGGAGATTATATTGGTCGTTTCGGTATCGGTCTGCTTTCCTGTTTTATGGTGACAGAGCGCATTACTGTGCGTACTTGTTCTTATAAAAATCCGGATAAAACTCTCATATGGCAGGGTATGGCTGACGGTACTTACACTATTACTGAATCGGATGAAAAAATTCCGGTCGGTACAGAAATAATCATTTTTAATGACAAGCATGAAAAAGAAAGCGACGCTATTGACGAATATTACGATGCAGACAATATTTCAAATCTGATATACTACTATGGGCTGTTTTTGAAATATCCCGTCTACACCATAAATGGCGATGAAAAAACACGCCTGAATCTGAAATTCGATTTCGATACAGTCAAAAATAAAGATGTATGCATGAGCATGGGAAAAACTTTTCTTGGAGAAGATTTTCTCGACTGTTTCACACTCAAAAGCGAAAGAGGTCTTTTCAACGGAATAGCTTATATTCTTCCCTACCCTGTTTCTGCTGCCGCTCACAATATGCACAGAATATACCTGAAAAATATGCTGCTGACCGAAAACGGAGAAAAAATTCTTCCGGAATGGGCATTTTTTGTCAGATGTATTATAAATACAGATAAGCTCAAACCAACCTCTTCCCGTGAAGATTTTTATGATGATGACCTTCTCGAAACTGCAAGAAATGAAATCGCTGACTGTATTTCTGACTACTTTACAGAGTTGGATATGAAAAACAGAGAAATGCTGTATGAAATTGTCCGTATACATAATCTGGCAGTTAAATCCGTTCTTGCGTCTTCCGATGGAATGGACGATATACTTCTGCCATATATCATGTTTGAAACATCTCTCGGAGAAATGACAGGCGATGAACTTATAGATTTCGGCGGAATGGCTTTCTATACACTTGATGTAAATCAGTTCCGCCAGCTTGCACCGCTTTATGCCCAGAGAAGTGAATTGCTTATCAATGCCGGATATGTGTATGAAAATCCGATATTGCAAAAGTTAGCAGAAAAAAGCCGTGATACCGATATAGAAAGGCTTACCGACAGTGATATTGATTTCATGCTTGACGATTCAGAATTTGAAGGCGATCCCTCTGCTGATAAAATGCTTAGCATAGTATCAAGGGTTCTCAAAAAATATGACTGTAAAGCTGCACTTAAAGAATTCCGCCCGTTTGATATTCCAGCACTCTATACGGTGAACGAAAAAGCAATTCAGGCAAGGCAGATCAGACGTTCAAAGGAAAGCGCAAATGATGTGTTTATGGGAATGCTTTCAAGCTTTGAGGAAGAAGTAAAAAACGAAAGTTCAGCTTGTTTGTACCTCAATACAAATAACCTTATCATACGCAAGCTGATCGACTGTGACGATAAAGATAAAATATGCTGCTATATAGAAATATTGTATGTTCAGTCACTTCTTTCGGGGCACTTCCCTTTGCTGCATGACGAAATGAAAATACTCAACGAGAATTTGTTCAGACTTATGGAAGAAAAGTAACATATCGTTTGTAAAACACATGAAAATGAGGTGATGCTTAAATATGAAATATTCCGATTATGAAGAAAAATATTTTCTGTATATGGAATCAGGCGAAGCAAGGTGCATGAGATGACAACAGTTATTCTGTTAATGAACTGAAAGATTTTTTTTATGCCGTAACAAAATTCTATGCCGATAAATTTGATGTAAGGAATGGCGGAAGTCATTTCAATGATATATTAAAAAATAAGTATATATTCGAGGGGGAAAAATTGTGACTAAATCTGAAATGTACGCACAAAAATATGATTTTGCCGTTATGGAACATGGCGAAGCAAGAAAAAAAGCTATAAAAGAAGAAATTGATAAGGCTATTGAAAAACAGGATGCACACAGTGTTCTTGAATTGTACTACATCTACATAGACGAAAGTGCTTTTCATGGAGACGACTATGATGGTACTATAATTTTTCCGGAATATACTGCTTATTTCGATAAACATCCCGAATTTCAGGAAGAATTTCATCATGATCTTATGTGGTCATATAAATGGATAATAGGCTCTATAGGAAATTTTACACAGCTTCCGCTTAAACAAATAGAAAACCTTTTTGAACAGTACATAGATTTCTGCAAGAGATTCAACTATAATCTCAGAAGTTATTATCACAAACTGATAAACTTTATGATACATAATGTTTTGCCGGAAGATAAATTCTGCGGTTTGACAATAAAAGAGGCATATAAGAAATTTTCGCTTACAAAGCGTGACGATATGAGCGACTGTCATGCTTGTGAAACAGATTTCGAGATGTTTTATTACATAGAAGTAGAGCATGATATGGAAAAGGCACTCAAAAAAGCAAAAAATATCCTTAATGGCAATTTGAGATGTGCTGAAATTCCTCATGTTACTTACGAAGAACTTGCATACGGTTATTTCTGTCAGGGAGATATTGTCAATGCGGAAAAATATGTCCGCAAAGCCGTTCGCATTATCCTTAAAGATTACGGAGATGAGGGAGGACTTCTACAAAGCAAAAGTATATGTTTTGGTATTCTGGCATATACTGACCCGAAAAAATCACTCACTGTTATGAAAAAGTGTTTGCCGTATACAGTGAACAATAAAAACAACAGTGATATGTTTTACTTTTATCAGGCGGCATATAATCTGTTTTCACAGCTGAATGAACATGAAATAGAAAAAGTACGTCTGAAACTTCCCTACAGAAATGAGAATATATACAAAGAAGATGGTATATACTCAACATCGGAACTCAGCGAATATTTTTATGATAAGGCAATGGAAATTGCAGGAAAGTTCGACAAGAGAAACGGAAATAGTATCTACACAGATATGCTGGAAATGGATGTACAGATTGATTTCAGCGATTATAAACCGTTTGAGGACGAAATGGATATTCCTGTTCTTGATTATATCCGTGAAAATATAGATGACGGAGAGTTGCCGATAGATTTTTCATTGCCCAAACCGCATAAAGATGATGAGGGCGAAATATTTGCCGACGGTGCATTTGATGGTATTATGATGTTTCACAGAGAACCTCAGCAGGTCGAAATCGGTGAACTTGAAGATATTATAAATGATGCCGCAAAAGGAGAAAAAAGTGCTTTCGGAAGAACAGTAAAATATTTTGAAAATAATGATGTTCATACACTTTCAATTATAGATAATGTGCAGAATTATATCATGGCACACAGCGAGGAACTGGATGCCGAAGAAATTTTCGGTTATGCTGTTGACCTTACAGTAGGAACAAAAAACAGGGAAACTGTAAAGCTTGGTCTTGCAATACTTGAACTTTTTGCCTCTTTCAATGATGCGCTGCTCAAAGCCATACTTGATATCGGACTTTGTGATGAATTTACGCTTTTTGCTATATGGGCTGTGAGAAATCTTGAAAACGGAAATGACCTTATTTTCTCATTAGCTAAAAAGGTTCACGGATGGGGACGTATTCATGCTGTCGCAGCATTAAAGCCTGAAACAGAAGAAATTCGCCAATGGCTTCTTGAAGAAGGCTGTAATAATGAAGTATATCCCGGATATTCGTCTATACAATGTTTTGTGAAAGCAAATGTTCACGAAATGCTGAAAAACGGGCTGGAACAGGAACAACTTAATGCTGTCGGAAGAATTATGCTTTTCCTGATTCTCGACGGACCTACAAACGGAATACACGCTTTTGAAGATGAAGAGGATATTGTCAGACTTTATCTTGATAACGTAGAAAGACTGGAAAAAAATGAAATAGACATAAGTATCCTGAAATCTATTGCCCAAAATTATGACAATGATGAAGTTGTGAACAGAATTGTTGGGATGGGCATAGAAATATCCGATGATGAAGAGTAAAATATAACAGGATTTTGTTGAATTTTGTACGGAGGAATGTTGATGCATTATGACTATTTTACAATAGATTATTTTCCGATCATAGGAAGTATATTTTTACTTGTGTTTCTCTGGAAAAACTCTCATCTTGAAAAAAATGTGCGTTTGCTGTTTTATATTTTGTTGGCAGTTTCAAACATTGAACTTGTAACATACAATCTGGAGCTTTTTCTGCCCGATACGGATTGCAGCAAAGAATTGATAACATTAGTTACTTGTATAGGATATATTCTCCGTCCGCTGCTTATGTATATGCTTGTACTTTTAGTTGTTCGTGACGATACCAAGAGAAGAAAAAGTTTTGCTTTGGTGATACCTCAGTTGGTGAATTTCGTATTCTCAATATCCGGATTTTTCACGGATATTGGATATAATTATGACGATTATAAAATTTTCCACAGGGGACCTCTTGGATGGACTTCGCATATTGTGATGATAGTATATCTTGTCATGCTTCTTTGTATGTCTTTCAGGAGAAGGAAAAAAGAGGGTCATCAGTTTGAGCATATAATAATTGCAGAAATTGCGTTTATACTTACATTTGGAGCTTTTTGCGAATCATTGTTTGCAAGTATGGCAATATTGAGGATATCTATAATTACTTCGATAATCTTCTACTATATGTTTTTCCAATCGAGAATATACCGTGAAGAAATGTTTGAGAAACAGCTTGAACAGGCAAAGATGTTTGAAAGATTTTCATATCAGGTAGTGACGGCGCTTGCAGGTACGGTCGATGCAAAAGACTCGTATACAAACGGTCACTCTCAGCGTGTTGCGGATTATGCAAAAGAGATAGCTGTAAGGCTGAAATGTTCGCCGGAATTCATACGTGACATTTACTTTATGGGACTTTTGCACGATATCGGAAAGATAGGTATACCGGACTGTATTATAAACAAAACAGGCAAACTTACGGATGAAGAATATGCTGTAATAAAAACCCACCCTGTAATAGGTTCTGAGGTGCTGAAGAAAATAACGGAAATGCCTAATCTTTACTGCGGTGCAAGATGGCATCATGAACGATATGACGGAAAGGGTTATCCGGATGGAATAAGCGGCGAAGATATACCGCTCGAAGCAAGAATAATCGCAGTAGCAGACGCTTATGATGCAATGTCATCAAAAAGAAGTTACCGTGATGCACTTCCGCAGGCTGCTGTAAAAGCTGAAATTGAGCGTGTCAAAGGAACACAGCTTGACCCGAAATTGGCTCAGATCATGCTTGAAATGATAGGCGAGGATATAGATTACAATATGAAAGAACATTAAAAAAATCAGACCGAAATCGGATTCGGTCTGTTTTTTTGTTTAACTTTATGTCAGAAAGAAGTTGCGGCATGGTCAGAGAATTACTGTATTCAGCTGACTGCAAGACGTTTACGAACTTCACGCAGAATATTTGTATCATTTTCGTGGCGGCACATTTTCATTGCTTCGTCTATGCTGACCCAAAGATAATAATCTATCTCGCTCGGCTGCATACTTACAATACTTTTTTCAGCTCTGGCGAGGAAAAATACAGCTGTTTTTCGTATTTTACCAAAAGGACGGTAGCTGCTTGTTTGTCGGAATCCGGGAACTATTTCTACACTAAGTCCGGTTTCTTCTTTGATTTCACGCAAAGCCGTCTGCTGTTCATTTTCTCCCATTTCTATATGACCTTTTGGAAAAGTCCAGCATTTTCCGTTATGGTTTTTGACAAGCAGGATACGTATATCATTTTTTTCATTTATGCGATATATCACAGCACCGCAGGATTTTTCATAAATACAGTTGATTTTCTTGTATCGCAGAGATGTATTGCTGAGTCTTTGCACAATATCAGGTTCGTAAAAAACCTCATCAACAGGCGCAGCAACAAGACGTGTTTGCAGACTTGTTTCACCCACTGCGGCGGCAATTATGGTACAGTCGATAGTACCGTGAAGTTCCGAGTTTGTAATGACATATATCTGCCGCATATCATTACTTCCGCACATGAATCCGGAATAAAGTCTTCGGTCGGCAAGAGTGCCGAATATGTCAATAGTAACAGTTTTTCCGAGCAATTCAGCACACCTCCGTTTCCTTATGCTCTCACATTGTGGTTTTGCCTTGTTTATCCTGATTTTTGATAATTACACTGTGTATAATCAGGATATGTGTATACTTTCGTATACCTATGTATGATATATTATAATGCATAATTGCTGAAATTACAATTCAATAATAATACAAACTTCCCTTATATTTCACAAAATATTTATTACAATTGTCTTTACATATCTGAAAAGAAATTGTTGCGGTTGTAATTGAAAAAATCCGCACCGGAAATAACTTCGGGTGCGGAAATGTATCAGAATTTTCTGTATTTTTTCACAGGACGCTGTGTTTTTTTGCGCTTGTTGTAAACTGCGATCAGGATAAAATAGGCAATTACGAGTATTACGACAATTATTATGCTTATTATGAACCATGGTGTAGAGATGATATTTTTCAGCGCAACAAGAGCCATTATCAGTTCGCTTCGGTCAACGGATTCACTTGCAAGAAGATCAATGGTTGCAAGTTCCTGATTTGCATAACTGAGAGTTACAGTGCCGATCTTATCACCCTCACGAACAGGTGCATCAACACTTTCAGGAATATTAAAGGTTTTGTCTATACTTTCGATAGAAACGTCGTCCGGCATTATCGTAGAGTAATTTTCAGCAGGAGAAAGGTGTATAGTGTCCTTATGCCATGCATAATTTATTTTTATTTCTTTCAACATGTCATTACGTCCGATAATTGATTTTATCGAGAGATTATTGAATGCCCAACGATAAAGATTTGCGGAATCTATCATTGCACCGTTTTCATAAGGGTCACCGTTTGCTTTTTCATACGGTGCTCCATAGGCAACACAAAGATAAGTGTAGCCGTATCTTACAGCAGTTGAAACAAGGCAGTAACCGGAATCATTTCCTGTTGAACCGGTTTTTATACCCTGTGCATATGGATAGTAATATTCGCCGCCTCTGTTTTCGTCTATCATATAGTTTGTAGTGACAAGATAACGGTCTTCGCCAAGACAATCTGACGTTGTAGTGTTAGATATTTCGCTGAAATACGGCATAGTCATAGCGTACTTTGTTATTTTTGCCATATCGGAAACTGTTGTGTAGTGGTTGGGGTCATTCAGGCCATGAGGATTTGAAAAATGTGTGCCTGTACAGCCAAGTTCTTTTGCCTTTTCATTCATCATGCCGACAAATTTGTCTATATTTCCTCCGCCTATATAATCGGCAAGTATCATTGCCGCATCGTTGCCGGATGGTATCATAAGACAGTTGAGGAGCTGATATATCGAGAGTTTTTCATTTTCAACGAGACCGGCAATAGAACTTCCTGTTCCGTCCAGCATATGGAGGACAT
Organism: uncultured Ruminococcus sp.; assembly: GCA_902767155.1. GTDB lineage: Bacteria > Bacillota > Clostridia > Oscillospirales > Acutalibacteraceae > UBA1213. The sequence continues at coordinate 35,683 of CACXGC010000197.1, forward strand.
CACCCTTTACAGTGACATATGTGTTTGCAAAGTCACTTACATTTTCGGCTGCGATGATATATGTCATGATTTTTGTTGTTGATGCAGGAAAACGTCTTGCGTCAGGGTCTTTTGTGAAAACTACTGTTTCAGTATCAAGGTTTTCAAGATATATTGATTTGCAGTGAAGTTCTTCATCAAAATTAAATTCGGCAGCATTGACTTGTTGCGGCGGCATTATCAATGCTGACAAAAAAACAACAATAGCTGTAAAAAAAGTCATTGCTTTTTTCATGGAAAAAAATCAACTCCTGTGGTATAATAATTTTGCGGCAGGGTTCGTTGTCAACGAAATACCATACATATATTGTACATTATTCCGGTGCAAAAAACAAACGCATTTCTGCTGAATTTTTGTAAAAAATATCGCATAATTGTAGTAATTATTAAGGAGTTCTTAAGTATGGTCTTTGTTACTGGGGATATGCACGGCGAATACGGTCGTTTTGAAGACAAAAAGCTCAGAAAGCTTGGAGAAGATGATTGTCTTATAGTTTGCGGCGATTTCGGTTTTATCTGGGATGATTCAAAGCGTGAAAAACTTAATCTTAAGAAAATATGTGAGAAAAAGTATAAAACTCTTTTTGTTGAGGGAACACATGAAAATTACGAACTGTTATCATCATATCAGGTGGTTGAAATTTTCGGTGGAAAAGCAAGGTCTATCGGGGGAAATCTTTATCAGCTTATGCGTGGGGAAATATATTCGATAGACGGAAAAACATTTTTTGCTTTTGGCGGCGGTGACAGTACCGATAAGGAACTGAGACGTGAAAACGGTACATGGTGGAAGGAAGAAATGCCGTCCAGAATAGAAATGCAGTATGCTATAGAAAAACTCGAAGAAGTCGGCAGAAAAGTTGATTATATCATAACACATGAACCTCCGCTTACGGATATGGCACACATAACAGGAAAATGCCGTGTAGATCCGCTTGCAGGATTTTTCGATGAGATAGCACATCATGTGAATTATAAAAAATGGTATTTCGGCAGTCTGCATATAAACAAAAAGATACACCATAGCAATGCACAATGCTTGTTTACCGATATCGTGAAAATTTCAGAATGATGCTTTGATATACAAACTGTTTAAAAGTTGTTTAATTTCCAAATTGTATAGATATTTTTTTGAAAAAGTCTTGCATTGTTTCAAACAATATGTTACAATATCGAAGTCGTCGAGAGCGATGCAGTTACAGTCGGTGTTGATGACGTTGAGGGTACACCCGTTCCCATGCCGAACACGGAAGTTAAGCTCAATGGTGCCGAAGATACTTGGTTGGTAACGACCCGGAAAAATAGGAAGATGCCGACATTAAAGCAGCCGTCCAATAGGGCGGTTGTTTTTTTGTACAATATACGATAATTATGGAGGAATTTTCATTGGCTACTACGAAAGAACTGATAGAAAAGCGCAGAACTTTTGCGATTATTTCTCACCCCGATGCGGGTAAAACTACTTTGACAGAAAAACTCCTTCTCTATACCGGAACTATTCAGCTTGCAGGTTCTGTTAAGGGCAAGAAAACCGATAAACACGCCGTTTCAGACTGGATGGAAATTGAAAAACAAAGAGGTATTTCAGTAACTTCCTCCGTTATGCAGTTTAACTATGACGGATACTGCATTAATATCATAGATACTCCGGGCCATCAGGACTTTTCAGAAGATACTTACCGCACATTGATGGCAGCAGATTCTGCTGTTATGGTAATTGATGCATCAAAAGGTGTTGAGGCTCAAACACGAAAGCTTTTCAAAGTATGTGTAATGCGTCATATACCGATTTTTACGTTTATAAACAAAATGGACAGAGAATCAAAAAGTCCGTATGAATTGCTTGAGGATATAGAAAATGTACTCGGAATACACACTTGCCCGATGAACTGGCCTATAGGATGCGGCAGGGATTTCAAGGGTGTATACGATTTCGGAAAAAAAGAAATACTTGCATTTACTGCAAACAACGGACAGCGTGAAGTTGAAATGGATGAGCTTACAGTTGATTCTCCTGACCTTGAAGAAAGACTCGGAGAAACTCTTGCACAGACTTTGCGTGATGATATAGAATTGCTTGAAGGTGCCGGCGATGAATTTGATATCAGTGAAGTGCGTTCAGGTAAACTGACACCGGTATTTTTCGGTTCAGCCCTTACCAATTTCGGTGTAGAGCCTTTTCTTGCAGAATTTCTCAGAATGACTACTCCTCCCCTGCCAAGAAATACAGTTGAAGGAATTGTCGATCCTTTTGACGACAGTTTCTCTGCTTTTGTTTTCAAAATTCAGGCGAATATGAATAAGGCTCACCGTGACAGAATAGCGTTTATGCGCATATGTTCCGGAAAATATGATAAGACGATGGAAGTATACCATGTTCAGGGAAATAAGAAAATGCGCCTCTCTCAGCCACAGCAGCTTATGGCTCAGGACAGGGAAGTTATAAACGAAGCTTATGCAGGTGATATTATCGGCGTGTTCGACCCCGGCATTTTTTCGATAGGCGATACAGTTTGCTCACCGTCAAAAAAAGTACAGTTTGAAGGTATTCCTACATTCGCACCTGAACATTTTTCAAGAGTACGACTTAAAGATACCATGAAAAGAAAACAGTTTGTCAAAGGTATTACACAGATTGCACAGGAAGGCGCAATACAGATATTCCAGTCGCTCGGAGGCGGTATGGAAGAAGTTATCGTGGGCGTTGTAGGTGTTTTACAGTTTGAAGTGCTTGAATATCGTCTGAACAACGAATACAACGTAGATATCGTTCTTGAAAGTATGCCGTATGAACTGATAAGATGGATAGAGAACGACGACATTGACCCCAAAACTCTGAATCTGACTTCTGATACACGCCGTATACAGGACCTTAAAGGAAAACATCTTCTGCTCTTTACAAGCGAATGGAATATTACATGGGCTTTGGAGCATAATAAGAGTCTTGTGCTTACAGATTTCAGCAAAAACTGATTTCGTAGAAAAGAAGTTCCTTATATCTTACACTATAAATATTTTGTAAAAAGTCGGTGAAATTCATCGGCTTTTTTCTATGCATTCCGGATTTTTTGCCCACATATTGTATATATCGTATGTAAAGATATACAATAAAACATGAAAAAATTGTAAATCATTTACGATGGATTTTGTTTTTGAAAAATACTATAATGATTGTAGGGTTCTTATTACAATATTATTTCTGAGGAGGCTAACTATGAAAAAGAAAATTTTCAGCATGATACTTGCGGCATTGATAGTTTCGTCACCTTTGGCAGCTACTGCCACTTTTAACGCTTTTGCCGCAGAAACACAGACAACTTCGTCCGAAGTTTCGGCAGATGATTTTGAGTACACTGTAACCGATAACGAGGCGAAAATTACCAAGTATAAGGGTACTGCTACAAATGTTGTCATTCCGTCTAAATTAAACGGTGTTCCGGTAAAAATTATCGGAAACAGGGCTTTTATGAACAACAGGACAATAACCTCCGTTACAATTCCGTCAGGTGTCACAACAATCGAAGACTATGCATTTTACTATAATGACGCTCTTACAAGTGTTGTATTTCCGGATACTATCGAGTCGATAGGAAATTACGGTTTCGGCTACTGTTCATCATTGAATTTTACGAAACTTCCTTCTTCGCTGAAAAATATAGGAACATACGCTTTTATAAGCTGTGTTAAAATAGATTCCCTGACCCTTCCGCAGAAAGTTGAAAATATAGGTAATCAGGCTTTCAGAGCGTGTAAAGGCATTACTTCACTGAATTTGTCGAAGAATATAAAATCAATAGGTTCATATGCATTCTCATACTGCACTTCACTGACAGATGTTAATCTTGAAACAGATATGTCTGTTTTGGGTGAATATGTTTTTTCAGATTGTACAGCATTGAAAAATATAACTATCCCGAAAGCTACACAAAAAATAAATAAGGGTTTTGTTCAGAACTGTACGTCACTTCAAAAATTTACAATTCCCTCCACAGTTACTTCTATAGAAGACTATGCTTTCAACGGATGCCAGACTTTAACTGACATATCTTTGCCTACAGACCTTGAAAATATAGGTTTATGTGCTTTCAAAGATTGCAGAGTTTTAAAGCTTTCGTCAATACCTTCAAAAGTAACAGTGCTTAATAACAGCGTTTTCCAGAATTGTTATGCTTTTACAGAAATACCTCTCAATGATAACATAAAAGAAATAGGAAACAATGCATTTAACGGATGCACTGGCATTAAAAAGTTTGAATTAAAGGATTCAGTCAAAACTATAGGAAGTTATGCTTTTTCAGGATGTAACGCTCTTACCGAAGTTACAATACCGGAAACAGTAGAAACATTACAGAACTATGCTTTTAGTTCATGTAACGCTTTGAAGTCGTTTACTTTGAAGAACAGCAAGACAAAATTAGGTATTTATATTTTCGCATTTTGCCATGCTCTTGAAAGTGTCAGCCTTCCTGAGAAAATGACTGCAATTCCTGATTATTTCTTATATGACGATACTATGTTGAAGTCTGTTACTATTCCGAGTACTGTAACATCAATAGGTCAGTATGCTTTCAGGAATAATGCATTTGAAAGTATTGTAATTCCGGCCGGCATCACAAAAATTGGTACCGGTGCATTTTCATACTGCAAAAACCTTAAAAGCATAAATATTCCTGATAAGGTAACAGAATATCCTAATTACCTGTTTTCAAACTGTTCATCGCTTGCGTCAATTCCGTTTGGAAATAATGTTACAGCATTAGGAACCGGCGTTTTTGAAAACTGTACAAGTATAACGGATGTTACAATTCCGGAAAAAATTAAGACTATTGGTACGGGTCTTTTTGTCAACTGTACAGGACTTAAAACTGTAAAATTGCAGTCACATTTAACAGAGATTCCTAATAGTACGCTGAAAAATACAGCTATATCAAGTATAGATCTGCCGTCAGGAATTACAAAAATAGGAAATCAGGCTTTTGACAGCTGTAAAAATATCAAAAAGATATCCATTCCGTCCGGTGTTAAAACTATAGATAACTCGGCATTCGCAAGATGTACAAGCCTTGAGGAAATAAATATTCCTTCCCAAGTAACAACTATAAACGATTATGTTTTCACCGGTTGTAGTTCATTAAAAACTATAGAACTGCCGGGTACCATAACGAAAATATGCAGCAATGCATTCTCTTCCTCCGGTCTGACAGATGTGGAAATTCCTGACAGTGTAAAAATAGTTGATACTTTTGCTTACTATAACTGTAAATCACTGAAAAATGTGAAGTTCTCAAAAAATATGACAACTATATCTAACCAGTCTTTAGCTTCATGCACTTCACTTGAATCAGTTACCATTCCGGAAAATATCAAAAAAATAGATAATTTTGCATTTCATCAGTCTGCTTTAAGGGAAATTTTTGTTCCGAAAGAAACAGAACTGTCTCTTGACAACAGCTATACTTTGTCTTCTAATCCGGATCTTATAATATACAGCACACCTGATTCTTTCGTAAAAGCATATGCGGACAAGTATGAACGCCTTTTCTGTGACTCGTCAAACGGTATAAAGACACTTACTGATAAGGAAACAGGCGTTTCTGTAAAGGGCGTTATCGAAAGCGGTATGACACTTAAAGTTACCCCGATAGATACAAATGTGTTTGTTTCTTCCGGCGTTACAAATGTTGTTCCCAATAAGTATTATGAAATCAGTCTCACTAAAAACGGTAAAACTGTTGAAGGTTCAAATGCATACGAGATACTTATTCCGTTCAGTACTGACAGTACCAATTTGAAGGGAATATTTATTGACGGCGATACTGTGTCCGATTCTGTTGTATACAAAACAGCAGCCGGAAATGTTCGTTTTGCATCAACAAAGTTCGGAAAATTTGCTGCACAGGATTATTCGCATATAAATATCTGTGACACAACCGATGCATATATCATGGTTATAGGCGGTACTGTAAGCATGAATCTTAAATCGGCAGGCGGCAGAAATGCATATTACAGATACACAGTCGATGTTGCTCCTAAGGGTACGGAAGAATGGACGAAGCTCGGAAATAATGTCACAACCACAGATTTTACATATACACCGGAAAAAACCGGTCTGTATGATTTCCGCATAAAGGTAAAGGACAGCTATAACACTACAACAGAAAAGACAGTTACCGTAAAAATAAATGATCCTCTGAAAAATACTTCAACTGTCAGCAAGAAAACAACTATGCTTGGCAATACGATAACAATCAAGGGTAGTGCTGAGGGCGGTATAGAGGATTATAAGTATAAGTTCTACTATAAACAGTCTTCTGCATCTTCATGGAAAACTCTTTCCGCATCGGAAAAAACAGCTGATTTCAAAGCACCTTCTGCGGCAAGCTATGATCTGAAAGTTGTTGTAACAACTTCCGACGGAGCATCGGAAACAAAAACGTTTACTGTTACGGTCAAAAAGCCACTCGAAAATAATTCTACTGTCAGTGCCGAAAAATGCATAATTGAAAATAAAGTAACTCTCACGGGTTCTGCTGCAAATGGAATGGGCGGATATCTTTACGCATTCTATTACAAGAAAGCTTCCGATACTAAATGGACTGCTATAGGTTCACCGTTTGCAAAACCTACTTCTGCAACATTTACTCCTACAGTGGCAGGAAAATATAATTTCAAAATCGTTGTCAAGGATTCCGAAGAAAATATTGTATCGAAAGAATATTTACTTACCGCTTATGATAAGCTTGTCAATTCCTCAACAGTGAGCGCAGAATCTGTTATTGCCGGAAATAAAGTTACTCTTAATGCAAAAGCATCGGGCGGTTTCGGCGGTTACACATATGCATTGATGTATAAAAAGACCGGTTCTGATAAATGGACAAAGATAGGTACAAAATACGGTACAGCCGATACAGGTTCATTTGTTCCGAAAACTGTTACAACATATGATATAATGATAAACGTCAAGGACAGCGGCGGAAATGTTAAGTCAAAAACTTTCAAGCTTGAAGTACTGCCGACACTTAAAAATAAATCAACAATTTCTGCCGAAACAGTAAAGGTAGGTCAGAAAGTAACACTCAATGGTGCAGCTTCCGGCGGAACAGGCGGATATACATATGCGCTCATGTATAAGAAACATACATCTTCTACATGGGTGAAGATAGGACAAAAATACACTGATGTATCAACAGGCAGCTTTATTCCCGGAAAGGCTGTTCTCTATGACGTAAGAATAATTGTCAAGGACAGCAGCGGAAAAACTGTAAAGAAAGATTTTGCTCTGAATGTGACAAAATAATGCGTCATATCATGCGGATATATTCATTAGCATAAAAAAGTACTTCTGCTTATATAATTTACTCGTTTTGGACTTTTATTTTGAAGAAATTTGATGTATAATATGTATTGCAGATTTGAATTTCTGCATATATATCAATGTATCGAAAGCGGAGGAATTTTTATGCTGAAAAAAGGTGATCTCGTTTCGTTCCGTCCGGATATAAAGGTTTTGGACTGTACGATGAGAGACGGCGGACTTGTAAACAATTTTCAATTTACTGATGATTTTGTACGTGACCTGTATAAAATGAATATCAAAGCCGGTATTGATTATATGGAATTCGGCTATAAGGCTGACAGGGAAATGTTTGACGAATCAAAATTCGGCAAATGGAAATTCTGTTCGGATGACGATATAAGAGCGATTGTCGGAGATAACGATACAGATCTTAAAATATCGGTCATGGCAGATGTTGGCAGAACTGATTTCAAACGTGATATTGTAGATAAGTCAAACAGCCCTATCGATATGGTGAGAGTAGCAACTTATATTCACACTATACCGTCAGCGCTTGAAATAGTAGAATACTGCAAAAAGAAAGGCTATGAAACTACTATAAATATAATGGCGGTTTCAAAGTCAAATGACAGTGATCTTGATGATGCACTCGAAATAATAGGTCATAGCTGTGTTGATGCGGTGTATATCGTTGACAGTTACGGTTCTCTCTATCCTGAACAAATGCGCCGCCTTGCAAGCAAATATCTTGAATGTGGGGAAAAATACGGTAAAATCATCGGTATACACGCTCATAATAACCAACAGCTTGCATTTGCGAACACAATTGAAACTCTTACAATGGGTGTAAGCTATCTTGATTCTACAGTAAGCAGTCTCGGACGAGGTGCCGGAAACTGTCCTACAGAATTGCTGCTCGGTTTTCTTAAAAATCCGAAATACCACATAACACCTGTACTCAGATTTATCGAAAAGCATATCAATAAGCTTAAAGAAGAGGGTGTTGTCTGGGGTTATGATATTCCCTACCTTCTGACCGGCAGACTTAATCAGCACCCACGTGATGCTATACAGTTTACGACAGATAAGCGTACCGATTATGCTGATTTCTATCAGCATCTGTATGATAAGGATTCTTTCTGATACGCTTTGATGAAGATCTTATGAAAGGAACGATATTATGACGCTTGAAAAGCTTTTGACAAGAGTGAATTATACTGTTGTTTCCGGCAGTACTGATATAGAAATCACAGATGTTATATACGATTCCCGTAAAGTAATTTCCGGCTGTGTGTTTGTATGTCTGGTAGGTTCGGCAGTTGACAGCCATAAATTCGCTCAGGATGCTGTCGATAAAGGCGCAGCTGCTGTTGTGATAAGCCGTGATATTGAAGTAAAAGGCGCTGTTGTTATAAAAACAGATGATACACGAAAGGCGCTTGCATTTCTTTCGGCAGAATATTTTGGAAATCCGGCGGATACGCTGACTACTATAGGAATTACCGGAACAAAGGGAAAAACAACAACGGCGTCTATGATACGTTCGATACTTGAGAAAGGCGGTATCAGAACCGGCGTGATTGGAACACTTGGTATTATTATCGGTGAAAAGCATATCAAAACAAATAATACCACTCCTGAATCATATGAAATACAAAAGGCAATGCGCCGGATGATAGACGAGGGCTGTAAATGCTGCGTTATGGAAGCATCATCTCTTGGAATAAAATGGCACAGAACCGATGGATTTATTTTCGATTACGGAATTTTTACCAATTTCTCTCACGATCATATCGGCGGAGCAGAACATCCTACAATGGAAGATTATTGCTACTGTAAATCTTTGCTGTTCCGTCAGTGTGTCACAGGAATAATGAATGTTGATGATCCGGCTTATAAGAAAATGCTGGAAAATCATACCTGCAAGGTAGAAACATATGGTTGTTCCGAAGATGCACAGCTGAGAGCTTCCGGCGCACAGCTTTTGTCACGTCCCGGATATCTTGGTGTACGCTTTGAGTGCAGCGGAAAACTTGAAGAAACTATTGATGTTGCCATACCGGGTATGTTTACGGTTCATAATGCACTTGCAGCAATTGCTGTGTGTCTGCATTTTGATATTACTCCACAACAGATATTTGATGGTCTGAACGAGGTCAAAGTAAAAGGCAGAGTCGAAAGTCTTTCAGTTCCCGGAAATTATACCCTGCTGATAGATTATGCACATAATGCTGTAAGTATGGAAAACATTCTTACAACGCTCAGAGAATATAATCCAAATCGCCTTATAACTCTTTTTGGCGCAGGCGGAAACCGTCCTCGTGACAGACGTTTTGAGATGGGCGAAATTTCGGGAAAGTTGTCTGACCTTTCAGTTATTACGGAAGATAACTCACGTATGGAAGATGTTAATGACATTCTCAGCGACATTGAAACAGGTCTGAAAAAGACTGAAGGAAAATATATAAAAATTCCCGACAGAACAGACGCTATACGTTACTGTATTGAAAATGCACAGGACGGCGATATTATTGTACTTGCCGGAAAAGGTCATGAGGATTATCAGGATAAAAACGGCAAAAAAACACATTATGATGAGCGTGAAGTCGTTGACGAAATTCTTTCGGAAAAGAAAAAGGCGGATGAGTGATGAAGGCATTGACAGTTAAACAAATTGCGGATATCGTCGGCGGAAAATTGATTTGCGGCGATTCTGAAATGATGGTAGATAATGTACAATATGACAGCCGTGAGGTAAGGGAGGGTTCTCTTTTTGTTCCGATAGTTGGGGAAAAAGTTGATGCTCATAAATTTATTCCTCAGTGTCTTGAAAAGGGTGCTGCTGCTTTTACAAAATATGATGTTCCGGAAAATACTGAACGTCCGTGTATAAAAGTTGATGATACATTGCTCGCTCTGCAAAAGCTTGCAGCATGGGTGCGCCAACAGTTCTCGTCATTGCATTTTGTCGGTGTTACCGGAAGTGTTGGAAAAACAAGTACTAAAGAAATGATTGCGGCGGCTCTTTCGGGCGGATTCAATGTAATGAAAACTCAGGGAAATAGAAACAGTCAGATAGGAATGCCCTGTACAATGTTTGATATCAAAAAGGAAAATGAGGCTGCTGTAATAGAAATGGGTATGTCCGAATTCGGAGAAATGGACAGACTTTGTGATGTTGCACATCCGAATATTGCTGTTATGACAAACATAGGCAAGGCACATATTGAAAATCTTGGTTCTCAGGAAAATATCCTTTCTGAAAAATTCCGCATAACAAAGCATTTTACAGACAAAGATATTTTGTTTATCAATGGTGATGACCCTCTGCTTTGTACTTTGTACGGAAAACAGAAGTTTGCGACAGTAAGCTTTGGACTTGGCAAAAAATGCGACTACCGTGCTGAAAATATCGTGACTGATGGTTTTCAGACAAGGTTTACCTGTATAAGCAAAAAAGGGAATACAGAATTTTTGATTCCCGCACTTGGTGAGCATAGTGTAAAAAATGCTCTTGCCGCCATTGCAGTCAGTCATAATCTTGGTTTGACAGATGAACAGATACAGTCCGGTCTTTCGACTTATAAAAATGCTCCCATGCGTCAGCAGATTTATCAGCTTTCAAACCTTACTCTGATTGATGACAGCTATAATGCAAGTCCTGAGGCTACAAAAGTATCAATTGATGTGCTGAAATCTATTTCAAAAGGGAAAACTGTTGCAGTGCTTGCAGATATGCTTGAATTGGGAGAACAGGCAGCTGCGGAACATTACGGCGTTGGAAAGCATCTTGCAGAAAAGGGCATAGATGCACTAATCACTGTAGGAGAACTTTCACTGAATACGGCTGCCGGTGCAAGAGAAAACGGCTGTCATTTTGTTGAAAGTGTTGAAAATAATGAACAGGCATATTCAAATCTTTCGGAGCTTATTGAGGAAAACTGTACCATTCTCATAAAAGGCTCGAGAGGTATGCACACCGATGAGATAGTCAGAAAGATACTTGAAAATTATAAGTGATACAATTGAAAACAGCCCCGAACCACAAAAGTTCAGGGCTATTTTTTTATGCTGTATCAATCTTTGAATAGATTTTTGACTTTATCAAAGAAACCGGAACGTTTCTGATAGTTCGATGATGTGCATGAAGCATCAAATTGTTTCAGCATTTCTTTCTGCTTGTTGTTGAGATTTCTTGGTACTTCGATCGTGACCTTGACATACTGATCTCCCCTGCCCTTTGAATGGAGATGGGGAATTCCTTTTCCTTTGAGTATAAATATGTCACCGGGTTGTGTTCCGGGATGAACAGTATAAGTTGATTTACCGTCAAGAGTAGGAACGGTAACTTCATGTCCTATAGCAGCCTGTGCAAAAGTGACAGGTATCTCACACCATACATCATCGCCTTTGCGCTCGAATATCTCATGTTTCTTGACGTTTACATAAACATGAAGATCACCTGCCGGACCACCGTTATATCCGCTGTTGCCGTGACCGCTTATATTCAGTATCTGATCCTGACTTATACCGGCCGGAACTGTAACCGTAACAGTACGTGAAGAACGTATTCTTCCGACTCCGGCACATTTCTCACATGGCTTTTCGACTATCTTTCCCTTTCCTCTGCATTTCTCACACGCAGAAGAAGTCTGGACAACACCAAATGGTGTACGTTTCTGTGCTGTTACCTGACCTGTTCCACGACAGTCAGGGCAGGTTTTGAGGTTTGTACCTTCTTTGGCACCTGTACCGTTACATTCTTTACAGGTCTCCACATTCTGGTATGTAACCTCTTTTTTGCAGCCCTTCGCAGCTTCTTCAAATGAAATCGTAATACTTGCCTCAACATCAGAGCCTTTTCTCGGAGCATTCTGATTTTTCTGAGTTCTTCCGCCGAAACCGCCGAAAAAGCTGTTGAAAATATCATTGATATCTATATCTTGTCCGAAAGGACTACCTCCGCCGTATGCGGTACTTCCGGCACCATAATTCGGGTCTACGCCTGCAAATCCGAAACGGTCATATCGTGAACGCTTATCCTTATTTGAAAGTACTTCATAAGCTTCGTTTACTTCCTTGAATTTTGCTTCCGCTTCCTTATTTCCCGGATTAAGGTCGGGATGATACTGTTTTGCCTGCTTACGGAAGGCTTTTTTTATTTCATCTTCCGAAGCACCCTTCTGTACGCCGAGTACCTCATAATAATCTCTTTTTTCTGCCAATGAATACCACCCCAATAACTATAAGTTTGTTAACAGTCATCAAAAGGGAAAACCTTATACGGCTTTCCCATTGACGGTTGGATTGAATTCAATCAAGCAATTATTCGTCTACGTCTGTATAATCAGCGTTATAAACGCCTGTATCATTGCTGTGCGGAGCCTGCTGAGCTGCTGCACCCTGAGCTGCTGCATCCTGATAGAGTTTTTCAGAAACAGCATACATTGTCTTCTGCAGATCATCCTTTGAGGACTGGATAACATCCATATCGTTTCCGGACAATGCAGCCTTTACAGCGGCAACTTTCTTATTGAGGTTTTCTTTGTCTTCGTCAGAGATATGCTCGCCGTTTTCGCTGAGGAGTTTTTCAACAGCATAAACAAGGTTTTCAGCTTCGTTTCTCTTGTCAACTTCTTCTCTGCGCTTCTTATCCTCAGCAGCGTACTGTTCAGCATCTTTGATAGCCTTTTCTATATCATCCTTGTTCATGTTTGTGCTGGAAGTTATAGTAATATGCTGTTCTCTGCCTGTACCGAGGTCTTTTGCAGATACATTAACGATACCGTTAGCATCTATATCAAAAGTAACTTCGATCTGCGGAACGCCTCTCATAGCCGGAGCAATACCGTCGAGTCTGAACAGACCGAGCTGTTTGTTATCTCTTGCGAATTCTCTTTCACCCTGAAGAACATTTACTTCAACCTGAGTCTGGTTATCAGCAGCAGTTGAGAATATCTGACTCTTCTTTGTCGGGATA
>CACXGC010000198.1 GCA_902767155.1 uncultured Ruminococcus sp.
AAACGATGGTAGCTTTGGCAAAATCGGATACGATGAAACAGGAATTTTCTCAATATAGGTATATTTGTCCATATTTTGAGTAGCAGGAATGTTTATTGAATGCGATTTTAGCGTGGTTTAAAAATTTCTACTACAACCATAAGTTCTTGAGTATTTCTATGATATTTTTTCTTGTAATGATGATCGTTTCTGCTGTTTACACTCCATGGCAGATAGAAGACGGTATAGAGTCAGCTATTGACCAATCTCCTCTTATTGAAAGACTTGTTTACAGAATAGTGCTGTTTACTGTGCTTGATATTCTTTCGGTAATCGAGTACATAGACACCATATCGGATTCCAATTTCGGTATGGCGTATTTATTCTGGGTTATGTTATTCTTCTCAATTCAAAAGACTATTCTTGATAAAGTATTTTATGATATCAAGGATGATCTCAATAAAATTGAGGGTGTTGTTGCTCAGTTTTGTCTTGACAATGCGATTTTTTCAGTTGTCCTGATATTGTGTTATCATTTCCTTCCGCAGCTTATTAACACAGTCGGAAACAATATGTCAGATATTTTGGTTATAGTTATTGCAATTATTTTCATAGCATTGGGGGGAGTGGCGTCAACTGTCTACATAATATTCTGTTTCATGTTTCCAGTGTTTGTTGTTGGCGAAATATTCCCAAACATAGAATCCATGTTAGGATCTGCTGCATGGGCAGCACCGTTTGTATATCTTATTGCTGCTGTCGTTGTTGCAATTGTTGTAGAAATATTAGGCGAAAAATGCTATCGTGCAATGCTCAGACTGACATTAAAAGTAGTTCCGTTCCTTGAGCCGGTCTATAGTTTCTTTTACGAATTTCTTGATGACTGAAAAATCATTCTGTCAGAAATTCTACCGCTTCATCAGGATCTCCATAAAAGCCGGAATACAGCTCTATTCCTTCATCATAGAGTTGTGTTTCGGCTTCTTCTTCTATACTTGAGCATATAACACCGTCTGCCTCAAACATACATAACAGTCCGACCATCTGTTCTGTATCGCCCTGCATAGTTCCGACAACTTCTGAGCATATAACACTGCCGTTTTCTATGTCATATATTTTGAAGTGTTTTGTGCTGCAAAAACTTTCACTTATGGTATTGTTTTCTTTGTTAAATGCGGCTGCTAATTTCATAAAAAAATCCCCCTGCTAAAAAATTATTCTGAGGTCAATATATCATTTTTTCATGTTACTGTCAATTATTTTTCTGTTTTGTAAGTCTTGGAACAACGGATACTCATTATAAATTGATGCAAATTTTTTTGAGAAATACGAAAGGAGAAAAAATTATGAAAATATCAGTTTTAAGAAGATCAGGCATTTTTTTATTGTCATTACTGACAGCTGTAACGATAAATCTTTTTGATCCTACAGCAGCAGTTATTACTCAAAAAGTTGTCGCTGTTAGTCCGGTTATGAGCGGAGATTATGAGTATAATGAACTTTATTACGGAACAGTCGAGATAACAGGCTATTCCGGCAAAGATAAAGAAGTTGTAATTCCGTCAGAACTGGACGGGAAAATCGTAGCAGGTATTGCTGAAAAGGCTTTTTATTGTCATGAAGATATTACTTCTGTAACAATTCCTGAAAGTGTAAAAAGTATCGGGGATTACGCTTTCTGCCAATGTACAAATCTTGATACTATAATCATTCCGGAAGGTGAGCAGGATATTGGGGAATGGGTGTTTGAAAATACAAAGTGGTTTAAAGACCAACCAAACGGATGTTTATATCTTGGAGAAAACGATCATATTTTTTATTCGTACAAGGGTATAATGCCTGAAAATACAAGAATAAAGATAAAAGATGGTACAACTCATATTGCCGGTACAGCATTTACGTTTGTTTATGGCGATATGGTCAAAAGCTACGAGGAGCTTGTATCTGTTGAATTGCCGTCAGGTCTTAAGACTATCGGAAGAAGAGCATTTCAGGAATGTGTGAATCTCGCTGATATCAATTTTCCGGACAGTATTACAAAAATAGGGGATATGGCTTTTTCATCTAATCAGCCGTGGTTGGAGAAACATGATGAAGGTTCTGTATATCTTGGCAAGGTTCTATTTTTGTACAAGGGGGATAAAAGCAAGCTTACAAATTATGAAATAAAATCAGGAATTACAAGCATTTGGTGCGAAGTTTTCAGAGGATGCGAAGAGTTGAAAACAGTAACTATTCCGGATAGCTTGATTGAGATAGGAGAACGTGCTTTTTTTGAATGTTCAAGCCTTACATCTGCTGAAATTCCCAGTAGTGTAGTAAATATAGAGTACGGCGCGTTTCAGGAATGTAAAGCTTTGACAAAAGTTATACTTCCTCATAGTATTAAAAATATCGGAAAAAGAGCTTTCGATATGTGTGACAGCTTGAAAGAAGTGACATACTATGGAACAGAAGATAGTTTCAATAAAATTGTTATGGATGAATATGACCGTGATAGTATTACTCCACTTTTAAAATTTTTGTCCGAGTCAGCAAATGAGTCTTCTGTATACTCACAGTCACAAGAAGATGAAAATACAAACAATGATGAATCGGAGAAAACTTCCGAAAATGCAAGCAAAAATGAATCAAAGGTTACTCATGAACAAATAAGCAGAAATGAGTCAGAGACTATTTCCGAACAAACAAGCAGTATTGAAGAGAATGACAGTTTCAGCGATAGCGCTTTTTTACTTTTAGCTGCTGCTGTGCTTGTTGTCGGAATGATAATTTCTGTAGTCATTATAGTAAGGAAAAAACAAAAATGAGAAGTTCGTTTATTGAAAAAAACTGCATGCATTTGGTATAAAAATTTGATTTCCGACATATTATGTTTTTGTAAGCACCTGAAAATCTGCATTATTACTATGTTTTTTTGAAATTTGAAAATTTTTGGAATTTTTTTAAAAAAGTGCTTGACATTTGCACGTAAATAGTGTATTATAATAAACGTCGCTGAGAGACACAAGCGAGAAACAAACGTAGGTGTAGCTTAGTTGATGTGGGAGCATAGCTCAGCTGGGAGAGCATCTGCCTTACAAGCAGAGGGTCATAGGTTCGAGCCCTATTGTTCCCACCATAC
>CACXGC010000199.1 GCA_902767155.1 uncultured Ruminococcus sp.
ATTTCGTCATTTCTCCTCTCTATGAGGATATTTTTACACATTTAATCACTAATGTCAATATTTTTGGCTGCTTAAAAAATCTCCTTCCGGAATAATTTTCATACTTTTCAGACTTTTTTCACATACAAACTCTGTATTGCTAACATTGTAACATATATGTCAGAATTTTTCAACAAAAATTCCTACAACTCACCAAAATTAGATTTCTTTAAAAGAAAGTAAAAATTGATTTCAGGATATCCAACTGATTTTGATTGCTTATTCATAAAATAAGTGCTATAATGTTGTAAGACTGTACTACAAATGAGGTGTTTTTTTAATGTCGGAAACTGTCACCAAACGTATTTTATGTCCAAAATGTCAGCAGGAGTCTCCAACTAATATCATGATAAGCGCAAATACTATTGACGATGCTGATATCCGAAAAACTGTATTTGATGAAACCCCTTTCCGCTGGAAATGTAAAAAATGCGGATTCAGTTCCCACTATCAGCATCCTTTTCTCTACAGCGACATAAGAAGAAAATTTATGATCTACTATATACCGCAGGTCGAAAGAGAAAAAGTCGTTGACCTGAAACTTGAAGAAGAATTCACTGATATGAAATCTTTCAGAAAACGTATCGTTCCCGATATAAACGCATTGAAAGAAAAAATCATAGTCTTTGAAACAGAACTTGATGACCTCGCAATAGAACTGACTAAATTAGCAGTCTCGGAAGTCGTTGCAAAAGAAACCGGTCATAATGTATATTCAGGTTACTATACTCATATGGACGGGGAAAAAAATTCTATCAGTTTCCAATTTTTCGTCGGCGGAAACAAACGCTCGTATATCCAGTCTACACGCCTTGAAGTTTATAAACGCTCACAGGATATAATACGCCAAAAATTTTCCAACGAAAATAGTAAACCCGGATTTCTCAATATCGGACGTGAATGGGCAAAAAAGGCTCTCGAAATCTATAAAAAAAGCTGAAATTTCGCCGCACAAGATCAGTATTTTACAGATTCCCACCGTTCACCGCTTGATATTTTTTACTATTTGTTATATAATGTATAGGTAGGAATTTGCATTTTTTATAAATTTCTCCGGAAACTGTTTTTTTCGGAGAGTATCAGTATTTTTAAGGAGGAAGAGGAATGAGCGTTGAATCAAAAACCAATGCTGTTCAGACAGCACGTTCCGAAATCGCCGCCACATCCGCATACAACAGACTTACAAAACTTTTCGATGATGGTCTGTTTACAGAGATTGATGCCTTTGCAAAATCTGCCGACGGCTATGCAGAAGTCGTTGCCGGAAGAGGTATTATCGGCGGTGTAGGCGCATTTGCTTATGCGCAAAACAGTGATATCGCCGGCGGTGCTATGTCAAAAGCACAGGCTGCAAAAATCAGAAAAGTTTATGACCTCGCTTTGAAAACAGGAGCACCGGTCATTGCTTTGTATGACTCTATAGGCGGAAGAATAGATCAGGGAAGTGACCTTCTTGGTGCTTACGGTGACGTGCTGAAATATACAGGAAATCTCTCCGGTGTTGTACCACAGATTTCTGTAGTACTCGGTCAGTGCTGCGGCACACAAGCTCTTATTGCTGTAAGCGCTGATATCGTTATAATGTCAAAAGACGCTAAACTCACACTTAACACAGATGGCTCTGAGTCTTCTGCCGAAATAAACGCCGCTCATGGTGTGGCTCATCTTGTCGAAAATGACGAGAATTCGGCAATAGAAAAAGCCAAGACTCTTGTATCAATGCTCCCATCGAATAACCTCGACTATGCCGGCACTGTTGAATTTGACGAGGCTGATATTTCTTCGGAAGATGTCATCACAACTGTCGCAGACGGCGGAAGCATGATCGAACTACAGCCGTCATACGGAGAAGCTATACGTACCGTTATCGGTTCTGTGGAAGGTTCTACCGTTGGATTCGTCAAGACCGATGAAAAAATTCTTGACGGCAAAAGCTGCTCGAAAGCTGCAAGATTTGTCCGTTTCTGTGATGCTTTCGGTATACCCGTCATTACATTTGCTGATGCAGAAAAATTTGCCTGCATAAAATCCGCTGCAAAGCTTTCTTCTGCATATGCGGAAGCTACAACCGCAAAAGTTACTGTAATTACAGGTGATGCATACGGCGCTGTTTATATTGCCCTTGCCGGAACAGGTGCTGCTGCTGATATCACTTACGCATGGGCACAGGCAAGCATTTCCGCACTTAATCCCGAAGCTGCTGCTGTAATAACACTCGGCGATGACTTCGGCGGAAAACTTAAGGGTGCTTCTGACCCGCAAAGCGCAAGAAATGAAATTATCGCACAGTTCAAGGACGAAAATCTCACCGCCATGAATGCTGCTGCTGACGGATATGTTCAGGATATCATTCTGCCGGAAGAAACAAGAAGCAAAATTATCGCTGCATTGGATATGCTCGCAGATAAGCGCATTTCCACACTTCCTAAAAAGCATAACAATCTTTACATATAATATAAACTCAGCGGTTCGCCGCTGGAAAGGACTATCGTTATGAAGAATTTGAAAATTACCGTTAATGGTGTAGTATATGATGTACAAGTAGAAGAAGCAGACGGCTCTGTCGCAACTGCCGCTCCGGCTGCTGCTCCTGCGCCAAAAGCTGTTGCTCCGGCAGTTAAAAAAGCTGCCCCCACTGCCGCTGGTGAACCTGTGACCTCACCTATGCCCGGAACTATCATAAATGTTCCTGTAAAAGTTGGTCAGGCTGTAAAGAAAGGTGACGTTCTTGTCATTCTTGAGGCAATGAAAATGGAAAACGAAATCAAAGCCGCAAAAGATGCAACAGTTGTTTCAATTGCTGTAAGCAAGGGCGAATCTGTCAATACAGGTACAGTTCTCGTAACTCTCGGATAAGCGAAAGGAGAATTCGCAATGGCTAAGAAAATTCAAATCACAGAGACAGTTCTGCGTGATGCTCACCAGTCGCTCATAGCTACAAGAATGCCTCTGAGCGATATGCTGCCTATCCTCGACAAACTGGACAAGGTTGGCTTTTATTCCCTTGAATGTTGGGGCGGCGCTACATTCGATTCATGTATACGTTTCCTTGACGAAGACCCTTGGGAAAGACTGCGTGTACTCCGCAAAAACTGCCCTAATACAAAACTCCAGATGCTTTTCAGAGGACAGAATATGCTTGGTTATCGTCATTATGCCGATGATGTTCTTGAATATTTTGTACAGCGCAGTGTTGCAAACGGTATTGACATCATACGTATTTTTGATGCGCTTAATGATATCAAAAATTTGCAGACAGCTATCAAAGCCGCAAAAGCTGCAAAAAAAGAAAATCCCAATGTCGAAGCTCAGGTAGCTATCAGCTATACTACCGGTCCTGTATTCACAACAGATTACTATGTAAACTATGCAAAGCGAATTCAGGAAGCCGGCGCTGATTCTATATGCATAAAAGATATGGCTGCACTGCTGACACCGTATTATACAGCAGAATTGGTCGGTGCAATCAAAAAAGCTGTTGACATTCCGGTACAGGTACATACACACTATACATCCGGTCTTGCATCAATGTGTCTCCTCAAAGCAATCGAAGCCGGTGCAGACAGAATTGATACAGCCATGTCACCTCTCGCAAACGGCACATCACACGCTCCTACAGAGTCAATGGTTGCCGCATTGCAGGGTACAGAATATGATACAGGTCTTGACCTTATTCAGCTTTCAGAAATCAGAGAGTATTTTATGGGACTGCGACAGAAATATATCAAGAGCGGTTTGCTCGACCCGAAAATGCTTGCTACTGATGCTAAGGCACTTATTTATCAGGTACCGGGCGGTATGCTCAGCAATCTTCTCAGCCAGCTTAAACAGGCAGGCAAGGAAGACCAGCTTACAGCCGTTCTCGAAGAGGTTCCGAGAGTCCGCAAAGATGCCGGATATCCGCCGCTCGTTACACCGACTTCTCAGATTGTCGGCACACAGGCAGTATTCAATGTAATACTCGGCGAACGCTACAAAATGTGCAACGACCAGTTCAAAGACCTTGTTGCCGGAAAGTACGGAACAACTCCTGTCCCGATTGATAAGGAATTCCGCAAAAAAATAATCGGTGACATGAAGCCGGTTGAATGTCGTCCGGCAGACTTGCTTGAGCCTGAACTTGAGAAACTCCGTGCAGAAATTCCCGAGTGGATAGAGCAGGAAGAGGATGTTTTGACATACGCACAGTTCCCGAAGGTAGCACCCGGATTCTTTAAGAAAAGACGTGACAAAAAAATCGGCATAAACGAATCTGCTGATCTTAAAAATAAGATACATCCGGTGTGAAAAAGCAAGACAGACAGTTTTTCGGCTGTCTGTCTTTTTTGTTATTATAATACAATGAACTCCCCTCAGTTATCAAACCGAGGGGAGCTTTTTTTGTATATCTGACCCTAAACGAGTTCATGTAAGCTTATGCCATTATCAAACGAAATCAGAACCAAAAGCTGATGAAACAGGAATGTTTTCTTCAATTTCGACATCTCTGTAACGTGGCATACCTGTACCGGCAGGAACTAACTTACCGATAAGTACGTTCTCTTTCAGACCCATAAGCGGATCTACCTTGCCTTTAATAGCAGCATCTGTGAGTACTCTTGTAGTCTCCTGGAATGATGCGGCGGAAAGGAAAGAATCTGTTGCAAGTGATGCCTTTGTAATACCGAGGAGTGTAGCCGAACAAGTTGCCGGTTTGAGATCCTCTTCGCCTGCTGCAATTCTCTTTTCGATTTCTTCGTTTGCCGCATATAAATATCCTTTGTCAACCATTGAGCCGGCAAGCAAATCTGTAGAACCTGAATCTTCAATACGTACTTTCTTCATCATCTGACGGACAATAACCTCAATGTGCTTATCGTTGATATCAACACCCTGGAGACGATATGCGCTCTGAACTTCTTCGATAAGGTAGTCCTGAACAGCAGCTGCGCCCTTGATTTTCAGAATCTCATGCGGGTCAACAGAACCTTCTGTGAGAAGATCGCCGGCTTCTACCATCTGACCGTTCTTTACCTTTGTACGAGCACCAAAAGGAATAAGATATGTCTTGCTTGCTACACCGGTCTTGCCGTCAACTACTTCTGTCGGGTCGCTTCCATTGATAACAGCGTTATTGCCTTCAAGTTTAACCTGACCGCTGAGTTCGGTTATAATCGCAACATGTTTCGGCTTTCTTGCCTCAAACAGTTCTTCAACTCGTGGAAGACCCTGTGTAATATCCTCACCGCCTGCGACACCGCCAGTATGGAATGTACGCATTGTAAGCTGTGTACCCGGCTCACCAATCGACTGTGCTGCAATAATACCTACTGCCTCACCGATTGTAACCGGCATACCGTTTGCAAGGTTAGAACCGTAACACTTTCTGCACACACCATGCTTTGCACGGCAATCAAGAATTGAACGGAGTTTTATGCGTGTTGCACCTGAGTTTACTATAAGATCAGCGTCATGCTCGTCCATTATCTTGTCAGATGAAACAAGCAGTTCACCTGTCTGCGGATCATAATAATCCTCACAAAGATATCTGCCCTGCAATC
This sequence comes from uncultured Ruminococcus sp., assembly GCA_902767155.1. Classification (GTDB taxonomy): domain Bacteria; phylum Bacillota; class Clostridia; order Oscillospirales; family Acutalibacteraceae; genus UBA1213. The sequence continues at coordinate 5,580 of CACXGC010000199.1, forward strand.
TTTCGTGCATAGATTCAATAATCGAATCGCCGTCGTTGGAATGGATAACCTTTGCAGACACTACACTATGATCGCAAAGAATCTTGATATCATTTTCTGTCAGGAGTTTTCTCGCAAGAATAAGCACACGTCCGTCTTCATCACAGAAATCGTCAATAAGTCTTCTGCCCTTGAGTGTCTTATAGAACGACTCATATGTTGCCTTTTTGTAGCTGTCAGATTCCTCATCATACTCACGTATTGTAACGCTGTGAATTCCGGCACGGATAAGATTCTCGTAATCTGTTTCAGTAACAGGCTGGTCCTTTACTGCGAGTGTATCTCCGGTCATCGGATCGGAAATATCCTCTGTCGGATACTGACCGACAATTCTGCTTCTCATAGATTCAAATTTTTCATACGGGCGGATTCTGATAGTTTCGACATTAGCCGCCATTATCATGTCTATATCATATTTGTCTATGATTTTTTCTGTAGAAACAAGCAATGTTCCCATGCTCGGATCATAGAAGTTTTCAAAGAGATGATTGCCTATAAGGTTATCATATGTCACTTCTACTTCTGTACCATTATCGGCACTTGTCTGACGAATATCATAAACAACGATACCTTCCTTTGTACCGCAGTCCTCTTCACGGATAATAACATCCTGAGAAACGTCTACCAGTCTTCTTGTCAGATAACCTGAGTCGGCAGTACGCAGAGCAGTATCTGCAAGACCCTTGCGGGCACCACGCGATGAAATAAAGTATTCGAGAATGTTAAGACCTTCACGATAGTTTGCTCTGATCGGGATTTCGATAGTTTTACCTGATGTATTGGCAATAAGTCCGCGCATACCTGCAAGCTGACGGATCTGGCTCATAGAACCACGGGCACCGGAATCAGCCATCATGTATATCGGGTTGTAGCGGTCAAGGTTATCTTGCAGCGCCGCTGTAACCTCTTTTGTAGCATCTTCCCATATCTTGATAACTTTTTCGTAACGATCCTGATTTGACATATAGCCTCTTCTGTACATCTTTGTAACCTGATCGATTTCTTTTTCTGCTGCGGCGATGATTTCCTTTTTCTTCGGAGGAATAGTCGCATCGCATACTGCAACTGTAATAGCGCCCTTAGTTGAATATTTATAGCCCTGCGCCTTTACGTCGTCAAGTACCTGAGAAGTTATCTGTGTACCGTGCTTTCTGATACACTTATCAATTATCTTGCCGAGCTGTTTTTTGCCGACAAGGAAATCTATTTCGTATTTAAGGAAGTTTTCGGGTTTGCTTCTGTCAACATAGCCAAGATCCTGCGGAATAGGTCTGTTGAAGATAATTCTGCCGACAGTGGTATCAATAAGCTGAGATATTTTCTTACCGTTAAAGACACCTTCACGGCGAACCTTTATTTTTGCATGGAGAGCGATAACGCCTGTCTGATAAGCCATGATAACTTCATCTGTATCACGGAAGATCTTACCTTCGCCCATTTCGCCGTCTCTGTCAAGTGTAAGATAGTACGAACCGAGTACCATATCCTGTGTAGGAACAGTTACCGGCTTACCGTCTGACGGTTTAAGCAGGTTATTTGCGGCAAGCATAAGGAAACGTGCTTCTGCCTGTGCTTCTGCCGAAAGCGGAACGTGAACTGCCATCTGGTCGCCGTCAAAGTCCGCATTGAATGCCGTACAAGCCAGCGGATGGAGTTTAAGTGCCTTGCCTTCTACGAGAACCGGCTCGAAAGCCTGAATACCAAGGCGGTGAAGTGTAGGCGCACGGTTAAGCATTACAGGATGACCCTTGATAACTCTTTCAAGTGCATCCCAAACTTCGGGCTGTGCTCTTTCGACTGCTTTTCTTGCAGCCTTGATATTTGCAACGGAGTTACTCTCTACGAGGATTTTCATAACAAACGGCTTGAACAGTTCAAGAGCCATTTCTTTCGGCAGACCGCACTGGTACATTTTGAGTTCAGGACCTACAACGATAACTGAACGTCCGGAGTAGTCAACACGCTTACCGAGAAGATTCTGACGGAAACGTCCCTGCTTACCTTTGAGCATATCGGAAAGTGATTTGAGTGAACGGTTATTCGGACCGGTAACGGGTTTTCCTCTTCTGCCGTTGTCAATGATAGCATCGACAGCTTCCTGAAGCATACGCTTTTCGTTGCGTATTATCATTTTTGGAGCATTGAGACCGCTGAGTCTTTTCAGACGGTTATTTCTGTTGATAACACGACGGTAGAGGTCATTAAGGTCAGATGTAGCGAAACGTCCGCCGTCAAGCTGTACCATAGGACGGATATCCGGCGGTATTACCGGAAGAACATTCAGTATCATCCATTCCGGACGATTTCCCGAAAGTCTGAATGATTCAACAACTTCGAGTCTTTTAAGAAGTTTGATTCTTTTCTGTCCGGTAGCATTTTCGAGTTCTGTTTTGAGTTTTTTGGACTGTTTTTCGAGATCTATCTCCGCAAGCAGTTTCTGAATAGCCTCTGCGCCCATCATTGCCTCGAAATCCTTGCCGTACTTCTTTTCATATTCTCTGTATTCGGTTTCGGTAAGTATCTGCTGCTTCTTGATTTCTCTTTCTGCGGGAGAATCGGGTTTTACATAAGTTACGATATATTTTGCAAAGTAGAGTACCTGCTCCAGATTTCTTGGAGTAATATCATCAAGCATCAATGCCATTCTTGAGGGAATACCCTTGAAGTACCAGATGTGGGAAACAGGAGCTGCAAGCTCGATATGTCCCATACGTTCTCTTCTTACTTTTGCCTTTGTTATCTCTACATGACACTTTTCGCAGACTCTGCCTTTATAGTGTACTTTTTTGTATTTTCCGCAGTGACATTCCCAGTCTTTTGTAGGACCGAAAATTGCCTCGCAGAAAAGACCGTCTTTTTCAGGTTTCAGTGTACGATAGTTGATTGTTTCGGGTTTTGTTACCTCGCCGTATGACCAACCTTTGATAATGATCTCTTCTTCTTCACCGTTTTCGTTAATGATAGTTTTTTTAGTTTCCTTGCGCATCATTTCGGGAGAAGCAAGTCCGATTTTTATTGAACTGAATTCATTAAATTCCATACGTCAGCAATTCCGTTACTGAAAACTTATAAAAAGTTATAAAATCAACTTTTATGTTCCATTCCTTGTTCATCGTGTCCATTTTCGATAATAAATCTACTCATGTTTGATATGACACTCCAAAGGCGTAAA
>CACXGC010000200.1 GCA_902767155.1 uncultured Ruminococcus sp.
AATGACAAAGCAATCGTTTCAGACGAGAAATATGCGGGTATGGCGGAATTGGCAGACGCGCTAGCTTCAGGTGCTAGTCTTCGCAAGTAGGTGCAGGTTCAAGTCCTGTTACCCGCACCAAAAATCCTGTTGATGTAAGTCAGCAGGATTTGTTTTTTTAGAAAAAAGATAAGAATATGAGGGGTTGTCGCAAAAGAAAAAGTTCTTAGTGCGACAGCCCCGTTTTTGTTCCGAGCGAAAAAAGGTTTCAGTCCTGATCTGCGTAAACTTCTTTGTTGTTTTCGTCACATATATTAGTAATCTCGCCGTTCTTTACAAGAGCTATCGAGCCGACAGGAAGACTGAGCAGAGAAATTGCTTTCGGGCATATTTCCAGAAGTTTATACAGAGGAAACGTTTCATAATCGTCAGGTTCTTCGGAGACATCTTCATCAGCAGGATCACCCATATACCAGCCGGAATCGCCGTCATTGATTTCGCATTGTTTTTCAAAGTAGAGGTTATCCGAGCCGACAGCGCTTTTCTTAGCCATAAATGTATCCTGAAACGTTATAAGTTCCTTTGCCATAAGACCTGTTTTCTTACAAATCTCAAGTTGATCTCTCATAATGTTCAAGGATAAAGTCAGGTCATTTGTCAGGTCATTAAAAGGGTCATTTTCATAATCTGCGGCATAGACTACAAAAACTTTGCCCTCAAGTTTGAAGACATAATATCCCCAGCCTATCTGAATACTTTTACCATCTTCGATTACGTGATTTTCATTTTCCTGAGCAGCTATTGTCTGTGCAAACATTCTTGCGATATTATTATCAGTATCGTGTGAAAACATTACATCTTTTCCGTTTATGCTGAATCCGCACTTTTTCATAAAAAATCTCCTTTACAAAAGTGTTGTTGTTTGTGCCTTATGTACAATGAAATTTTAACATATTTGAAAGAAAACAACAAGAGTATTTTCGAAAAAAGTTTATCATGGTCATGAAGTAATAAAAATCAGTAAACAGCAGGTTCAATTTGTATTTGCGCCTTGCTTTTTTTGCGAATATAGTCTAAAATGTATGTTGGAATATATTTTTCCAATATGAGATGAGGAGAGGAAATTTTATGTCTGAACAGAAAAAAGTTGCTGTTATTATGGGCAGCGACAGTGATTTCCCGACAGTATCGGGAGCAATTAAAACCCTTAATTCTTTTGGTGTACCGTTTGAGGTGCACATAATGTCTGCACACCGTACACCGGAACAGGCAGCAGAGTTTTCAGCCGAAGCACGTAAAAACGGTTTTGGTGTTATTATTGCGGCTGCCGGAAAGGCTGCGCATCTCGCCGGTGTTCTTGCAGCACATACAACACTTCCGGTTATTGGTATTCCGATAAAATCCTCTACGCTTGACGGTCTGGATGCACTTCTTGCTACAGTACAGATGCCGAAGGGAATTCCTGTTGCAACAGTTGCAATTGACGGTGCAGATAATGCGGCACTTCTTGCAATCCAGATGCTCGCTCTTTCCGATGAAACGCTTGCTCAGAAACTTGAGGCTGAAAAGCAGAACATGAAAGACGGCGTTGCAAGGAAAGATGAAGCAATACAGGCAAAAGTTGAAGAACTTATAAAATCATAAGGAGCAGCAAATTATGGCTGAATTACATGATGAATGCGGAGTATTCGGCATTTATAAAAATAATGCAGAGACGGATATTGTCGAGGAAACGTATCTGGCACTTTATTCTTTGCAGCACAGGGGTCAGGTAGGTGCCGGAATTGCAGTCAACAATGAAGGAAATATTGTACACTATAAGGACTTTGGCATGATTCCCGAAGCACTGCCTGAAAAAGAACTTTTGCGTCTTGGCAATGGTAAGATGGCAGTAGGTCATGTCAAATATTCTTCCGGAGAATCTGTCGATCACGAAAATCTTGCACCGCTTGTAATGCGTTATATCAAGGGACAGTTAGCACTTTGTCTTAATGGCGCACTGACCAATTATCAGGAACTCCGTGATGAACTTAATCAGGGAGCGGCTATTTTCCAGTCAAACGGGGATACGGAAATAATAGCGTATCTTGTCGCAAGAGCACGAATAAACTCCGGTACAATCGAACAGGCTGTACAGGAGGCAGTTTCACGTTTGAAAGGTGCATATGCTATTGTACTTATGTCGCCGAAAAAGCTTATCGGTGTTCGTGACCCGATGGGAATACGTCCTCTTTGCATAGGCAAGATAGACGACAGCTATGTTATAACTTCCGAATCATGTGTTTTTGACAGCATGGGCGGAGAATTTATCCGTGATGTCGAGCCGGGTGAAATGGTTGTTCTTGACGAAGAAGGACTTCATAGCTACAAAGAAAACTGCGGTGGAAAAACAGCATTGTGTGTGTTCGAGTACGTTTATTTTTCCCGTCCTGACAGCGTTGTAGACGGTGTATCTGTAAATATGGCAAGACAAAGGGCAGGAGCTATACTTGCAAAGGAACATCCGGTTGAAGCTGATTTGGTTTGCGGTGTTCCCGACTGCGGTATAGAATCTGCTATCGGTTATGCTATGGAATCGGGAATTCCGTATGCTACCGGTCTCATAAAGAATAAATATATAGGCAGAGCATTCAATGACCGCAAGAGAAATTCTGAGTATCTTATGCGTATCAAGCTTAATGCTCTGAAGCATAATGTCAACGGAAAAAGAGTCATAGTTATCGACGATTCTATTTTGAAAGGAAAGACAAGCAAACATATTGTTGATTTGCTGAGAAAAGCAGGAGCAAAAGAGGTTCATATGAGGATTGCTTCACCTATGTTCAAAAATCCGTGCTATCTCACAAGTGATACTACACCGAGAGAGAACCTTATAGCAGCGACAAAAAGTGTAGAAGAAATGTGTGCATATATGAATGCGGACAGTCTTGGCTTTTTATCTGTTGAAGGACTTCATGCTATAGCAAAAGAATGTAAGCTCGGATTCTGCGATGCTTGTTTTACCGGCAATTATCCGATGGATGTATCAAATACTTCAAGAGAAGATAAATATTCTCACAAAATCAAATAATACGGTTATGCCGTCCGGAGGTTATTTTTATGAAAAGTTTTAGTGACAGCTACAAGGCAGCAGGCGTTGACGTAACAGCAGGTTATCGTTCGGTTGAACTTATGAAAGAGCACGTTGCAAAAACAATGACAAAAGGTGTTCTTTCAGGAATCGGCGGTTTCGGCGGTCTGTTTGAAATCGACACAACAGGAATGGAACATCCGGTTCTTGTATCGGGTACAGATGGAGTTGGTACAAAGCTCAAAGTGGCAATGCTGCTTGATAAGCATGATACTATCGGTATAGACTGCGTGGCAATGTGTGTCAATGACATAATATGCTGCGGCGCAAAGCCACAGTTTTTCCTTGACTATATAGCTATAGGAAAGAATTATCCGGAGAAAGTTGCAGAAATCGTCAAAGGTGTAGCAGAAGGCTGTGTACAGAGTGAATGTGCCCTTGTAGGCGGTGAAACTGCTGAACATCCTGGTATGATGCCCGAAGATGAGTATGACCTTGCAGGATTCTCGGTAGGTGTTGTTGATAAGGCAAAAATACTTGACCCCGAAAGCCAGAATGCCGGCGATGTTATGATAGGAATAAAATCCAGCGGTGTTCATTCAAACGGATTTTCACTTGTCCGCAAAGTGTTCGATATAAGCACAAAAGAGAGCATTTCAGCGTATTATGACGAACTTGGCGGTACACTTGGAGAAACTCTTCTAACACCGACAAGAATTTATGTCAAGGCAATAATGAAACTCATCGACAGCGTTAAGGTGAAATCAATTTCGCATATTACCGGCGGTGGTTTCTATGAAAACATTCCACGTTCACTGCCAAAGGGTATTTCTGCAAAAATTAAAAGAGAAGACGTACAGGTTCTGCCGATTTTTGAACTTATCGCAAAGACAGGAAATATTCCGGAGCGTGATATGTTCAATACATTCAACATGGGTGTTGGCATGACAGTGGTTGTAGATAAGGCTGACGCTGAAAAAGCAGTTGCTGTACTCAAAGAGGCAGGAGAAGATGCTTATATACTCGGTGAACTGGTTGAAAGTGACGAAGGCGTTATTATTGAATAATACGTAATTCGTAATGCGTAATGAATTGTTACAATCAATTTGCCGTTGAAAGGAAATCCTAAATGAAAAACATAGTTGTACTTGTTTCCGGTGGCGGAACAAATTTGCAGGCACTTATTGATGCACAGGAAAGCGGTATGATAAAAGGCGGAAAGATTACTTGTGTGATTTCTTCCAAATCAGGTGTATATGCGCTTGAAAGAGCTAAAAAACACGGTATTTCTTCCAAAGTTATTGCACGAAAGGAATATGCCGATGTTACTGCATACAGCAAGGCAATACTTGATGCATTGCTGGCAGAAAAAGCTGACCTTGTAGTTTATGCCGGATTTATGACCATTCTTGACGAGCAGGTCGTAAACGCTTTCCCGTACAAAATGATGAATGTGCATCCGGCATTGATACCAAGTTTCTGCGGCAAGGGATATTATGGACTTCGTGTACATGAGGAAGCACTGAAAAAGGGTGTGAAACTTACAGGTGCTACTGTTCATTTTGTTACAGAAGTATGTGACGGTGGTCCTATAATTCTGCAAAAGGCAGTAGAAGTACAAAACGGCGATACTCCCGAAGTATTGCAAAAAAGAGTTATGGAGCAGGCAGAGTGGAAAATTCTTCCGCAGGCGGTTTCACTCTTTTGTGAGGATAAACTCGAAGTGAAAGACGGTATAGTTACCGTAAAAAATTAAGAAAGGCTGTTTATGATGGTTGAATTGAAAACGGAAATCGCATCAACAACTTATCCCGGAAGGGGAATTATTATCGGAAAAAGTGAGGACGGCAAAAAAGCTGTTATCGGCTACTTCATAATGGGAAGAAGCGTCAACAGCAGAAACCGTGTTTTCGTCAAAGAAGGCGATGACCTTAAAACACAGGCTTTTGACCCGTCTCAGCTTACAGACCCGTCACTCATAATTTATGCGCCTGTCCGCACAATGGAAAAATGTACAATTGTAACAAACGGAGATCAGACAGATACGGCAAGAGATTTTATACTCAGCGGAAAAACTTTTGAAGAGGCTCTCAGAACAAGAACTTTTGAACCTGATCCGCCGAATTTCACTCCACGTATTTCGGGTATACTCGAATTCGCCGACGAAGATTTTTCCTACAAGATGTCTATACTCAAAAGCAATGAGGGCAGAGAAAATTCCGCACTCCGTTTCTTCTATGAATATGCACAGCCCGTTGCAGGAGAAGGTCATTTTATACACACCTATCGTTGTGACGGCAATCCTATTCCGTCGTTTGATGGAGAACCGACACTTGTAGATATCAAGGGTGATATTGATACATTCACCGGCAATGTGTGGAATTCTTTGAACGAGGACAATAAAGTATCTCTTTATACAAGATTCGTCGACCTTGCGACCGGTGCGTATGAAGAAAGAATTATCAATAAAAATCAGTAATTCGGGAGGAAATCGAAATGAACGAACTGGAACTCAAATACGGCTGTAATCCGAATCAGAAACCGTCCAGAATTTATATGGCAGACGGCAGCGAATTGCCTGTTACTGTACTGAACGGCAGACCGGGTTACATTAATTTTCTTGATGCATTCAACAGCTGGCAGCTTGTCAATGAACTGAAAGCGGCAACAGGTCTTCCGGCAGCAGCATCTTTCAAGCACGTAAGTCCTGCTGGTGCGGCAGTTGCAACAGAACTCAGTGATACTCTCAAGAAAATATATTTTGTTGACGATCTGGAACTTTCACCGATGGCAAGTGCTTACGCAAAGGCAAGAGGTGCTGACAGAATGTCGTCATATGGCGACTGGGCAGCACTTTCCGATACTTGTGACAAAGAAACAGCACTGCTTTTGCAGAGAGAAGTTTCTGATGGAATTATAGCACCTGACTATACTGACGAGGCACTCGAAATTCTTAAGTCCAAGCGCAAGGGAACTTATAATATAGTTAAGATAGATGCTTCATATGTTCCTCAGGCTATCGAACGTAAACAGGTTTACGGCGTTACTTTCGAGCAGGGCAGAAATGAACTTAAAATAGATGCCGATATGCTGAAAAATATCGTTACAGAAAACAAGGAACTGACAGAAGAAGCAAAGCGTGATCTTGTAATTGCGCTCATTACTCTGAAATATACTCAGTCCAACTCTGTATGTTATGCTAAAGACGGTCAAGCAATTGGTGTCGGCGCAGGTCAGCAGTCGAGAATACACTGCACACGTCTTGCCGGAAACAAGGCTGATATATGGTATCTCCGTCAGAATCCGAAAGTACTTGCATTGCCTTTCCGTGACGATATACGCCGTCCTGACAGAGATAATACCATTGATGTGTATATTTCCGATGATTACGAGGACGTTCTTGCAGATGGAATATGGGAACAGTTCTTCAAGACAAAGCCCGAACCGCTTACAAGAGAAGAAAAGAAAGCCTGGCTTGCAACTTTCAGCGGAGTATCTCTCGGTTCTGATGCGTTCTTCCCGTTCGGTGACAATATTGAAAGAGCAAAACGCAGCGGTGTTCAGTATATCGCACAGCCTGGCGGTTCTATCCGTGATGATAACGTAATAGATACTTGCAACAAATACAATATGACAATGGCATTTACAGGCATTCGTCTGTTCCATCACTGATTGGAGGAACGTTATGAAAATATTGGTAGTGGGCAGCGGCGGAAGAGAACATACAATAATCCGCAAGCTGAAAGAAAGTCCTAAAACTGAAAAGATTTATGCTGCACCCGGTAACGGCGGTATTTCAAAAGACGCTGAATGTGTAGACATTGGTGTAATGGATAAGGCAGGCATGATAAAATTTGCAAAGGAAAATGCAATTGACCTTGTTTTTGTTGCGCCTGATGATCCGCTCGCAGACGGTATGGTCGATGCATTGACAGCCGAAGGTATACGTACTTTCGGTCCGTCAGCAAATGCGGCTATAATTGAGAGCAGCAAGGTCTTTTCCAAGAACCTGATGAAAAAATACGGTATTCCCACAGCGGATTATGAAGTTTTTGACGATCCGGCAAAGGTAATGGCATACATAGAAGAGAAAAATCAGTATCCGGTGGTTATAAAAGCAGACGGACTTGCACTTGGTAAGGGTGTTATAATTGCACAGAACCGTGACGAGGCAAGAGCTGCTGTAAAAGAAATCATGGAGGATAAAAAATTCGGAAATTCAGGTAATAACGTGGTTGTTGAAGAGTTTCTGACAGGTCCGGAAGTTTCGGTTCTTGCATTCACGGACGGAAAAGTTGTTAAGCCTATGGTTTCATCCAAGGATCACAAGAGAGCTTATGACAATGACGAAGGGCTTAATACCGGCGGTATGGGAACGATTTCACCGAACCCGTACTATACAGATGAGATTGCGGAAATATGCCGCAAAACTATCTTTGAGCCGACAATGGCAGCAATGAACAGTGAAGGAAGAACTTTCAAAGGCTGTCTGTATTTCGGTCTTATGATAACACCGAAAGGTCCGAAGGTTATCGAATATAATGCACGTTTCGGAGATCCGGAAGCACAGGTTGTACTTCCAAGACTGAAAACAGACTTTGTTGACATCATAGAAGCAGTTATTGACGAGAGACTTTCAGAAGTCGATATTGTATGGAGCGAACAGGCAACAGCTTGTGTTATTATGGCATCGGGCGGCTATCCGCTGGCATACAAGAAGGGAATAGAAATTACTGGTCTTGACGAAAACGGACAAGTTGAAGGTGCTACAGTTTATCATGCGGGTACAAAGTTTGAAAATGGTAAATTCCTTACGAACGGCGGTCGCGTTCTTGGTGTTACTTCAAGCGGCGATACATTGGACGAAGCATTGAAAAAAGCTTATGCGGCAGTTGAAAAAATACATTTCGACGGGGTTCATTATCGCCATGATATAGGTGTTATACCGTCAGCAGACTGAGTGGAAATATTTTGTCGGATTTCCTGAAATTCAGTATGTACAGCCGTCTGATTATGATGTATAATTCGGATGAACAGAAAAAATTTTTCGTAATTCATGCAATAATAAAACTGAATTATATGAGAAATATCTGTTCATCCGAAAAAAATAGTTGAAGATGGTTAACTAAAAATGACAAAATTATAAATTTTTATATAAAATAATAATAAAATCTCTTGTAATTGGGAGACATTTGTTGTATAATGTAAGTAATTTCAGTATTACAGAAATTGAAAATTGACGGTGGGGTTCATTTTGGTTTTTTGAGTTTGCTCTCCGCTGTCAGAATGTAGGGCAGGTACTGCCCGAATTTACGCCTGTGGAGTTATTAGGTTACGAGGACGATGAAGCAGGAAGCCCTTTGTTTTTTATGGGCGGTTCACTAACTAATACGGGAGGAATATCCTATGGCAGAAAATTCCCTTTCTTTCAAGGGGACAAAAGCTCAGGAAGAGGAACTTCTTGCAGTTATCGCAAAGAATAAGGAAGTTCCCGGAGCATTGTTGCCTGTACTTCATGAGGCTCAGGAGATTTATGGCTATCTTCCGATCGAAGTTCAGCAGATGGTAGCTGACGGTCTCGGCGTTTCACTGAGCGAAGTATACGGCGTTGCAACATTCTATTCACGTTTTAGCCTTACCCCTAAAGGCAAACACAGAATCAGCGTATGTCTTGGTACAGCTTGCTATGTAAAAGGTGCTGATAAGGTGCTGGCAGAAGTTGAAAGCAAGCTCGGAATCAAGAGCGGCGAATGTACACCGGACGGACTGTTCTCAATTGATTCGTGCCGTTGCGTAGGTGCGTGCGGACTTGCACCTGTAATGATGATCGATGAGGAAGTTTACGGTAAGCTTACCCCCAAAGAGGTCGGCAAAATTCTTGATAAATATATTGCTGAGGAAGGGGGCAATCAGTAATGACACTGGAAGAACTCAATAAGATCAAAAAAGAAAACGAAGAACTCGTTATGGTCAGAAAAGTCGTAAAAGAGCAGGGCGAAGAAATGGCTAAACATACGGGCTACCGTAAACAGGTACTCGTTTGCGGCGGTACAGGCTGTACTTCTTCAGGCAGTAAAAAGGTAATTGTTGCTCTTGAAAAATCTCTCAAGGAAAACGGACTTGAAAATGAAGTTCTCGTTGTAAGAACAGGCTGTTTCGGTCTTTGCTCACTCGGTCCGATCATGATTGTATATCCGGAAGGTGCTTTCTATGCACAGGCAACTCCGGAAGGCGTTGAGAAGATCGTTAAGGAACACCTCAAGGAAGGTAATGTCGTAAAAGAACTCCTGTACAAGGAAACAGTTCATGCTGATGGTTCTATCATTTCCCTTTCTGAAACAGCTTTCTATAAAAAGCAGATGAGAATCGCTCTCAGAAACTGCGGTGTTATCGATCCTGAGAATATTAAGGAATATATAGCTCTTGACGGCTATCAGGGTCTTTATAAGGCGCTGACTTCAATGACACCGGACGAAGTTATCAAGGAAGTTCTTGATTCCGGTATCCGCGGCAGAGGCGGCGGCGGATTCCCCACAGGCAGAAAGTGGATGTTCGCAAAGGCTACACCGGGCGATATTAAGTATGTATGCTGTAACGCCGATGAAGGCGACCCGGGTGCATTTATGGATCGTTCTATTCTTGAAGGCGACCCGCAGTCTATCATCGAAGCAATGACTATTGCCGGCTATGCTATCGGCGCACATCAGGGCTTTGTATACGTTCGTGCGGAGTATCCTATTGCTGTTGAAAGACTTAGAATTGCAATTGAGCAGGCAAGAGAGTATGGTTTCCTCGGTAAAAATATCTTCGGTTCAGGATTCGATTTCGATATGGAAATCCGTCTTGGTGCAGGTGCTTTCGTATGCGGTGAAGAAACTGCTTTGATGACATCTATCGAAGGTAACCGTGGCGAGCCTCGTCCTCGTCCTCCGTTCCCGGCAGTTAAGGGTCTGTTTGAGAAACCGACAGTTCTCAATAACGTAGAAACATATGCTAATATAGCTCAGATCATATACAAGGGCAGCGAGTGGTATTCTTCCATCGGTACAGAAACAAGCCGTGGTACAAAAGTATTCGCACTCGGAGGCAAGATTACAAACGTAGGTCTTGTTGAAATTCCGATGGGTACAACCCTCCGTGAGATCATCGAAGAAATCGGCGGCGGTATTCCGAACGGAAAGAAATTTAAGGCTGCTCAGACAGGTGGACCTTCCGGCGGATGTATTCCGGCTGAACATATTGACACTCCGATTGATTACGACAGCCTTATTGCTATCGGCTCGATGATGGGTTCAGGCGGTATGATTATTCTTGACGAAGATACCTGTATGGTAGATATCGCAAAATTCTACCTCGAATTTACAGTTGATGAGAGCTGCGGTAAATGTACACCGTGCCGTGTAGGTACAAGAAAACTGCTCCAGTATCTTGATAAGATCACAAAGGGCAAGGGCGAAATGGAAGACCTCCAGAGAATAGACGACCTCGCAACTCATATGCAGAAGTCCTCTCTTTGCGCACTCGGTCAGACAGCTCCGAACCCGATCCTTTCAACTATGAAGTTCTTCAAGGATGAATATATTGCTCATATTCAGGATAAGACCTGTCCGGCAGGAGTATGTAAGTCTCTTATCAGATATGAAATCGTTGCTGATAAGTGTAAGGGCTGTACGCTTTGTGCAAGAAATTGTCCTGTAAAGGCAATCACAGGTACAGTAAAACAGCCTCATGTTATTGATTCCGATAAGTGTATCAAGTGCGGCGTCTGCATGAGCAATTGTAAATTCGGCGCAATTATCACGAAATAAGGAGGGGTATGATTCATGGAAACAGTACATCTGAAAATAAATAATATCCCTGTTGAAGTACCAAAGGGTTATACAATT
>CACXGC010000201.1 GCA_902767155.1 uncultured Ruminococcus sp.
CTATGATAAGGGATTCTGATAGATATACCTCTATGACTCGTAACCAATCGAGAATGAAAAGTGCAAAGTCAGTTTTGCGGACAAATCCATCATAACCGTGGGACACACGGGGATAGCTCGTTGATACTGTACGGGTTGCCGTACTTGAGCGAGAAGCAATGGGACTTGTTCCTCAGAAAATATGTATGGAAAAGATTTTGTAATCACACGAAAAAGCGATAATCCCCCGCCAATAAAGGCAGGGGATTTTTTTGTTTGTAGTCAAACATAAGGATTTAAAGCTTTTTTGCGATATTCTTTTGCCCTGTACTTATCATTCATATCTTCATAAAGTACAGCGAGATCACTATACTGGTCAGCAAGAATAGTGGCATATGTGTCAGGGTCATTTTTTGTGAGAAGTCTGTAAAGAAAAGCAGCTTTCTGATAATATTTTTCCGCATCCTCCATATCCTTGCAGCATGAGTATGTGTAACCGATATCATTATAGACAGAAGCAAGCTCCTCATTATATGCAATGGTCAATTCGTTCAGTTCGTCAGTATGCTGTTCATCAAGCAATTTCTGGTAGATACCTATAATATACTCATATTCTTCGACAGCAAGAGTATAATTTTCCCGTCCGCAATGATTTTTTGCCAGACAGTCATGACAATAAGCAATATTTTCGATATACATTCCCGGATATTCTTTTTCCAGTTTTTCGACAATATCAAGGGCTTTGCGATAAAATTCGTCTGCCTCATCATACATTTTGTTAAAAAAATGGGTATCACCTATACTGCAATACTCGTCTGACAGTGCCTCAAAAAATTCAGGTGTTTTGTTTTCTGCCATTTCCTCATAAATTTCTGCTGCCATACTGTGATATTCCCTTGCCTTGTCATACATTTCCATATTTTCATAAACATCGCCAAGTTCGCTGCAACAGACGGCTAATTTATCCTTGTACATTCCGGGTTCATTTGTGTTCAATGTATTATATATCTCATATGCACGGATACACATTTTTTCAGCTGTCTTCTGTTCTTTTTTACCTTTCAGTTCTTTAGCCTCTTCAAGCAGCTGATCGGCAAGTTCAAGTGTTCCGGGTTTTTCCAATTCTTTTTTGATTTTCAGTTGTTCAAACATAGTTTCACCCCAATGTATTCTGTACATACATATTTTAACGTAGAGAGCAAATATTGTCAATGCGAATCTATTATTTTCGTCAATATAACCAAATCAAACAATTGTACAGTATCAACATAATTCGAGCTTTGCCGCCTATGGTAATGGGACAGCAAAGCTCACAGCATTTACTCCAAATTGTTCTGAATTTTTGCAGCTTTAAGTGTATTTTTCATCAGCATTGCTATCGTCATCGGACCGACACCGCCCGGAACAGGTGTAATATATGCTGCTTTAGGTTCAACAGAAACGAAATCTACATCACCGCAAAGTTTTCCGTTTTCGTCACGATTTATACCGACATCAAGCACAACCGCACCTTCTTTTACCATATCGGCTGTTACAAATTTAGCACGTCCCACAGCTGCAACAAGAATATCTGCATCAGCACATATTTCTTTGAGATTTTTGGTTCTGCTGTGACAGATAGTAACAGTACCGTTTTCGTGCAGTAAAAGCATTGCCATAGGCTTGCCTACTATATTGCTTCTGCCGATAACAACACAATTTTTGCCGCTGACTTCAATTCCGGCTGTATGTATCATTTCCATTACGCCGGCAGGTGTGCATGGCAGAAAATGATAATCGCCTATCATTATTTTTCCGACATTTGACGGATGGAATGCATCTACATCTTTGAGCGGTGAAATTGCGTTTATTACAGCTTTTTCATCAAGATGTGCCGGCAACGGAAGCTGACAAAGTATGCCGTTTATATCGGGCTTGTTATTGAGTTTTTCTATCAGTGCAAGAAGTTCCTCCTGTGTTGTTTCAGCCGGAAGTGCATATTCTTCTGAAACGAATCCCACATCAGCACAAGCTTTTTTCTTGTTATTCACATAAACTCTTGATGCAGGATCATCTCCGACGATTATTACGGCAAGACCCGGATTAATGCCCTTTTCTTTGAGAGCATCACATTCAGCCTTTACCTGAGCTCTTACTTTGGCGGAAACTTCTTTTCCGCTGATAATTTTTGCCATAGAAATTCTCTCTCCCTTTTATGATTTACGAAAATAATATATCCTTGAAGCATACCATCGGTTGATTTTTGTCATAATTCCAGCTATGATACGAACCGCCTTCACAGAAATAACGTGATGTGCAATTGCGGCATTTTTCATTTTTTTCTGCCAGCGAACTGCGGAAAAGCTGAAAACGGTTATTCCAGACATCTGTAAAACTGTCGGTCATTACATTTCCCTGTATTGTTTCAGGTCGTCTTTCAATGTCAAGACAAGCGACAATATCACCGTTTGCAAGAATACTTGCTGTATATACACCGGCATTGCAGAGGTAATACCATTTTCTGACCTCGGCTTCATAGTCTTTTCCAAGATAGTGACTGCATCCGTATGTAACAGGATAACCCTCACGGCGTTTGCTTCGGATAAATTCAAACATTCTGCGGTAATCTTCTGCATCAAGCGTATAACCGTCAAGTCTTAATGCCCTTCCCATAGGCTCAATGTTTATAACTCGCCACGAATCCACGTCAAGCTCTTCCATGAGTGAGAACATTTCGTCAAGAGAATCAATATTCTTTTTTGTTACGACGGTTGTAACCTGAACCGCTTTGAAATCATATTTCAGCAGATTTTTAACAGCTGCTACTGCCTTGTCATAACCGCCCGGAGTCTGTCTGAATTTGTCATGATATTCTTTTGGACCGTCAATGCTTATCGAGATTGTACTCATGCCAACTTCTTTAAGCTTACGGGCTACTTCATCAGTGATAAGTGTACCGTTGCTTGTCATACCCCATTTAAAACCGAGTTTTTTCGCATATGCCATTATCTCGAAAAATTCTTTTCTTAGCAGGGGTTCGCCTCCGGTTATACAAAGCATTGGCAGCGGGTCGAAATTCTGCTTTACATCGTCGAGTACCTCCATCAGTTTCTGCACACTTATTTCTTCGGAATTTTTTTCTCCGCAATAGCTTCCGCAGTGTAGGCAGCGTTCATTACAGCGCATTGTAAGCTCAAGAAAAAAATATCTCAGTCTTGGTGCTTTCCACAGTTTCTGGCGATAATCCGAGAGCATTTTCAAATGTTTATCTTTTATTTTGTTGTACATAATTACAGATCCTTTTGTATGTAGTATGCTGCAATATCATTCGAACCAGTCCGGCGGTCCGTATACGCAAACTTCTGTATTATCATCCGGATTGTAGATATCTTCGGGTTCCTCGGCTGGTTCGGAACTTATACGAAAATACTCAGGCGGTCCGTATACACACTCTTCTGAGTTATCATACGGGTCATAATCATCTTCCGGATCATCTTCCGGTTCAGAACTTGTGTTAAAGTACTCCGGCGGTCCGTATACGCACACATTGTAATTTTCGTCAGGATCATAGCTCGATTCAGGTTCTGATATTCCCATAACATCCGGTGGTCCGTATATTGGTTCGGGGTAATTTTCATCAGGACTATAGGGGTCAACCTCGTATGAAACAGTATTATCATTTGACGAACTGCTTTCAGCTTTGGAAGAAGAAGATTTCGATTCTTCTTTCACATCTGATTTTTGCGGGTTACTTGATTCTTGTTTGCTTGGAGCAGAAAAAGAACTTTCTGCTGCATAGGATTCCTGTTCGCTCGGAGTAGAAACAGGGCTTTCCTGCACTACAGAAGATTCCTGCTGACCGGCGGTCGTGACAGAACTTTCTGCTGCTGAGGATTCCTGTTTGCTTGAAGTCTGTACAGAACTTTCCGGATTTCCTGAAACAAAAATATGTGTACTTTTGTTATCGTCAGAAGACTCAACAGATACTTCCGAAACTGTAGATTCAGAATATGAAGATTCCTGTGAAGTATCCGGTACTCCGGTATCTGACGGCGGTACAGAAGTACATCCCGCGGCAGTTAAAGCAGCAGTAAATGTCAATGCTGCTACTGCACCTTTCTTAAAACGCTTGTTTTTCTTTTTCAAAGAAAACACTCCTTTCTGAAATTTCTTTAAACTGTCGCACAACGACTGATAAACTGAGACTATTGCTCGCTGCTGTCGGATATGACCGTACTTTCATTTCCAACAGTAACAGCACTTGCAGCAGACGATACTTTTGATTTTCTGAGATTTATGACAAGCAAAACTATTCCGATGATGACAAGAACAGCAGAAAGCACCTGAGAAACACGCAGTCCGAATAACGGCGTATATAAGCTGTCTGTGCGCAGCTCTTCAACTACCATTCTTTCAAATCCGTACCATATCAGGTACATAAGAAACATCTGTCCGTCAAATTTTCGCCACTTGCGGCTTATTACATACAGAACAGCAAATCCTAAAAGACACCACACCGATTCGTACAAAAAGCAAGGATGAACTGCAACCACTTTGTTGTCAATGATTGTATTTTCGCTTATCATTCTCCACGGAAGATCTGTTTCTGCTCCAAAAGCTTCCTGATTTATGAAATTTCCCCAGCGTCCTATTCCCTGACCGATGAGGAATCCCATCGAGGCAACATCAAGAATTGCCGGAATCTTGATTTTTTTCATTTTTGCAACTATACATCCGGCACCTAATCCGCCTATGACACCGCCGTATATTGCAAGACCACCCTCGTGAACAGCAAAGATTTTTGCGGGATCTGCTGCGTAATCACTCCAGCGGAAAGCAACATAATACAGCCTTGCGCCTATTATTCCGGCAATAAGTCCGATGATAACGCAGTCGAAAAAGCCATCCTGATCTATATTGAATCTTTTCAGATTTCTGACGGCAAACCACATTGCAAGAAGAAAACCGATTCCGATTATTATACCATACCAGTATACCTGAAAACTGCCTATAGAAAAAGCAACCCTGTTTACATCAAAGCTTATTCCCAGTCCGGGAAAGCTTACATGATACATTATTTACACACCATCCTAATATGCTTACCGGTAAGCATATGCCGACCGGTAAAGACTATTCGCCCTTAACTACCGAAAGGCATACATTATCAGCATCAAGCTTAGTTTCAAGACACTTGTTGACATCATCAAGTGTTACATCTGCTGCGATATCAACTATGTCAAACATATTTCTTCCTGAAAATTCACCGTCAATAAGCTCGCCGGCAATATAATGTTTGCTGTCAAATCCTGCCATAAGTTTTCCGTAATATACGTTCTTTGAAGCGTCAAAATCGCCTTGCGAAATACCCTCATTGTGCAGTTTTCTTACAGCATCAAGAATCATTTTGGCAGCAGCTTTTGGTTCTCTTGATTCTCCTGAAAGAATTACAGAACGGCATCCGAGAGCTTCCATATATTCATAACCGAAAGTAGAATTGATGAGTTTACTATCCATAAGACGGCGGTACAGGTCAGAACTTTCTCCTAAAAAGGCATTGAGCAGTATATTTGTGCATATGATTTCTTTTTCAGAAACATAATCCGATGGGCATTTTTCCTTGAATCCAAGATTGAACGTAGGAACAGAAACAGGCATTATCTGCTCAACATACGGCTTTACTACAGAGTATGGTTCATCAGGGATAAGCAGTTTAGTTTCGACAGGCGAATCTGTTCTGAGGCTTGAATCAAGTATTTTCAATATTTGTTCAGGGTCTGCATTTCCTACGACAGTCAGCACCATATTATGAAAATTGTAGTAGCTGTTGTAGCAATTGTAAAGAACTTCCGGAGTTATTTCTGAAATCGTTTCAACAGTGCCGGCGATATCCTTATTTATCGGATGGTTGTGATACATACCGCACAGCATATTCATCATAACACGCCAGTCGGGATTGTCATCATACATTTTTATTTCCTGAGAAATTATGCCGAATTCTTTTGCTATAGTTTCTTTTGTAAAATACGGTGTCTGCACAAGTTCAAGCAGTATTTTCAGAGACTCTTCAAATTGTGAAGTACACGAAAACAAATAACAGGTCTGAGTAAAAGAGGTAAACGCATTTGCAGAAGCTCCTGTTTTTGCATATTTTGTAAAAGCGTCGCCGTCTTCACTTTCAAACAGTTTGTGTTCAAGATAGTGTGCTGTTCCGTCGGGAACAGTTATTTCTTTTCCGTTGAACATGAAACGGGAATATATTGAGCCGAATCTTGTGCCTATAACGGCATAAGTTGAATGAAATCCCTTTTTCGGATAGACAATTACTGTAAGACCGGAACTGTGTTTCATTCGGAAGTAATGTTCCCCCACACGCTGATTTTCGATTTTGGTAAAATCCATAATATGTCCTCCTTAATTTCCGACAAGGGAAAATACTGTATCAAGTTCAACTTTCTGTGCCATTTCAACAATTCTTTCTTTTGATATTTTTTCGACTATTTTTGCCGCTTCTATCGGAGAAGAATTGTCCTCCAGCAATATGCCGCCTATATAGTATGACTGCATCGCCGCAAGACTATCCAGCGATGACATAAGCGAATTTTTAACTGCAAGTTTTGCGTTTTGGAGTTCTTCATCGCTTATTATGCCGCGTTTCAGCATTTCAAGCTGTTCCATTACAGCGAATTCCGTTTTTTCAATGTTTTCGGTTTCAACACCGCTGTCGATTACCATTATACCTTTGCTGCTGTTCACAGAACTTGCACAATAGTAGCAAAGACTCTGTTTTTCACGCACATTTGTAAAAAGCTTTGAAGTTGGTGTTCCTCCAAGTACCGCAGACATGAGCGAATTTTCGAGAAAAGTCTGCTGATTTTTCGCATACTGACATCTGAAACCCATTACAAGTTTTGACTGTGACAGATCTTCCGTTTCAGTTATATGACGTACTTCTGAAGGCTTTTTCTGCACAGGAGTTATAACAGCGGGTGTTCTCGGCATTTTGCTGAAATACTGAGAAAATCCTTCGCAGGCATTTTCCGGTGATGTGCTGCCAAGCATCGTAAGCTCAACTCTTGATTCTCTGATAATGCGCTGCCATGCTGTGTAAATATCATCAAGTGTAAGTTCTTCAACCTGTTGTCTTGTGCCGTATCGGCTAATCGAATAGGGCTCGTCACGGCACATTATTTCGGTACAGCGTTTTATTGCGTAGTAGCGTTTATCATTGTATTCGCTGTCAATAGTTTCTATTAGCTGTCGTCTTTCCTGTTCAACCTCATCGGCAGAAAATTTTCCGTCGATAATATTCGGCTCAAAAATTATCGTGGAAAGCAGCTTTGCAAGTTCCATTGATACAGATTCACCATTCAGAGCATAGCGGTCTTCTATGCCTGATGCAGAAATCGTCAAAAACTGGTATTCCCCTACTCTTTGTACTGACGGGTAAAGTGAAGCTCCATACAGACTGTCAAGCTTTTTGCTCAGTGAAGTAAAATCCGGATATTTTTTACATGAACGAGCAAGCACACAGGTAAGCAATGCATTTGCAGAAGCTGTTTCATAGCTTAACGGAACAATCAATACGGCACTTTGCCTTCCGATCTTGAATCTGTCATCGGTAATGCTGGAAAATGTCACTCCCTCACAGATCTTATTTCTTATAAATTCAAACATTTTTGGCATCTCCTGTCATTCTCATTGTAAAAAAACACTTACTATAGTATATTATATCATATTTGCCGCAAATATAAAAGTAATTTTTTTCCGATTATACTACATTAATTCGACCAAAAAATCAGATATCATACACAAAAAAACGGTATTGCATAAACAGAATCAATATGTTATAATACAATCATAGTGTGGCGAAATTAATAATATTTCAGCGTATATGCGCACAAAAATTGTCAAAATAGCATACTAACTCAAAAATATATCAGGAGGCTTGAAAAAATGGGCAAAAAACGTTTGGTAACAAGAAGCGACTTTGATGGTCTTGTTTGTGCTATGATACTGCGTGAACTGGATATCATAGAAGATATTAAATTCGTTCATCCCAAAGATGTACAGGACGGCAAAATAGAACTTTCAGAAAATGATATTACAACAAATCTCCCGTATGACCCAAGAGTAGGACTGGCTTTCGATCACCATGAGTCAGAAATCGACAGACTGAAATCCATAGAGTCCGGCGGAGAACTGGTAATAGACCCGAATGCAAGAAGTGCAGCACGAGTTGTCTTTGACTATTACGGCGGAAAAGAAAAACTGCCCGGCATAACAGATGAACTTATGGAAGCAGTTGACAAGGGCGACAGCGCAGATTTTTCCGTAGATGAAATACTGAATCCGACAGGCTGGGTACTGCTCCATTATCTCATGGATCCACGTACAGGACTCGGACGTTTCCGTAATTTCCGTATATCAAACTATGAACTGATGATGCAGCTCATCAGTTTCTGCATGGATCACACAATAGATGAAATACTTGAACTCCCTGACGTAAAAGAGCGTGTTGAACTGTATTTCGCTCAAACAGAGCTTTTCAAGGCACAGCTTCAGAGAATCGCAAAAATATATGATAATGTGGTCGTTCTTGATTTACGCGATGAAGAGGTAATACACGCCGGCAATCGTTTTATGATCTACGCATTGTATCCGGAAACAAAAATATCCGTTCATGTTGCATGGGGATTCAGAAAGCAGAATACTGCCGTTATGATAGGAAAATCCATTGTGAACAAAACATCTGATGTCGATATCGGCGAGCTTTGTCTGCAATACGGTGGAGGCGGTCATAAAAATGCTGGTACCTGTCAGTTGGATAATGATAAAGTAGATGCTTTACTGCCTGATATTATTAAGGCTCTGAATGCCTGATTTTTCCCTTATAACAAATTACGGAGCTGTCGCACAGGCGTAACACCTGCTGTAACAGCTCTTTTTTAATCGCAACTGTTATGCCTTACATCCTTGTTATTTGTTGACATTTGTAGTATAATATTACTCACAAAGTAATTACGGGGAGGAAAAAATATGGAAAACAAAAAATTATACTGTGACCTTCACACGCACAGCTCAAAAAGTGACGGCGCACTTTCAAGGTCGGAAGTAATCGAACTTGCTATTAAATGCGACGTAGGCGTTCTTGCCATAACTGACCACAATATCCCCTTTGAAGACCTTGACGAATTACAGGCAAAATACCCTGATATCATACTGGTCAACGGTTCGGAATTGTCCACGAATTATAAAGTCCCCGGCACGGACGAACAAAAAGAAATTCATATCGTAGCACTTAACTTCGACAATACAGAACATTTT
This sequence comes from uncultured Ruminococcus sp., assembly GCA_902767155.1. GTDB lineage: Bacteria > Bacillota > Clostridia > Oscillospirales > Acutalibacteraceae > UBA1213. Next base: position 9,283 of record CACXGC010000201.1, read on the forward strand.
GTCAGCATACTCAAAAACAACTGCTTAGACACAAAAGTCTATGTAAACAGCATTATAAAGAAACTTCGTGAAAACGGTCTCGAAGCAAACTTTACATACGATGATCTCCGCAGTGAAATGCATCAGGATTTAATCGGCAGAATGGCTATAGCAAGAAAACTTACCGCCCTCGGAATCGTTTCCGATGTATACGAAGCTTTTGAAGAATATATTGGTGATTTTGGAAAAAAGAAAGCTTATGTCAAACCCGATATCAGCAAATACATATCTATGGATACTGCGGTTACTGAAATACTCAAAGCAGGCGGTATTCCTGTTCTTTGTCATCCGTACAGCTATAATCTTTCGGAAGAACAAGTTATCCGTCTTATTCAGGATTTCAAATCTTGCGGCGGTCTTGCTATGGAAACGCTCTATGCGACATATAATGCTGAACAAAGGGAAAAACTTATCGCTTATTCTCAAAAGTACGGTTTGTCACAAAGTGCAGCATCTGACTTTCACGGAAGAGGAAAAAAAGGCTCTCTTGATAATAAGTTCCCGATAGACATTTACTATAATCTGGAAAGAATAAAGAAATAATCAGGCTGAAATTTAACTTTTCGAGGTCAAAAAGTATGATTTTGCAGGAAACTATTGGAAGGAATGAAATCTATGGGATTTGATATAAAAAACGGTATTTTGAAAAAGTACACCGAAGAACCCGATATTACAGATATTGTTGTGCCTGACAATGTTACGAGTATAGAAGATAATGCGTTCAGAGACTGTACAAGCCTGCGCTCTGTAATCATTCCCGACAGTGTGACAAAAATCGGAAACTATGCTTTTGCCGGCTGTACAGCTCTCTCAGACGTAAAAATCTCAAATGCAGACATAGTTGGCAATGCATTCTGGGGAGACACCTCTCTTAAAAAACTTCCGGCTTTCGGATATTTTGTAAACGGCAAACAATGTAAATGGTTCTCATTTGATTTCGGATTCGGGTCGTACAATGATACATTCATAAAGCATATGCTGGATACTGCCGACTATGATGATGAATATATATATTGGGACGATAATCTGGAAACCAAAGTCTGTCCCATAGATTTGAAAACAAAATACCAGTTTGTTTCACAAGTTTTTCTCAAAGACAAGCAAAAGCAAGCCAAAACCTACATAAAGAAAAACATTTCGGATATAATGTGTTACTTTATCGACATTGACGATTACGAAACAGTGAAAGGACTGCTTGAATCCGGTAAATTCGTGAAAAAGAAAAATATCATGAAGTTCATTGACCATGCTGTCGAACATACTCAGAACGGCGGCGATATTCAGATACAAGTACTGTTGATGAACTACAAAAATGATAAATTCCCCGACATGAATCCGCTGAAAGACATTAAGTTCTGAGGAACAGAAAATTTATCCCAGTCACCCGAAAAGCTACACACAAAAACACCACTGCCCGACCAAATAAGCCGACAGTGGTGTATTATTTTCTCAATCAGAGACTTGTATTCATTTGTGCGATAAGTTCTCTTATTTTTGCAAGTGATTCCTCAACGGGACACTTTATTGAAAAGCTCTTATCTCTTGCAGAAATCTCAAAACAGCCCTCTTTAAGATTTCTCGGACTGATAACAACTCTGAGAGGACATCCGATAAGGTCAGCATCTGAAAACATGAATCCGGCACTTACTTTTCTGTCATCATAGATAACTTCTACTCCGGCATTGGTAAGGTCTTCATAGAATTTGTCAGCCGTTGCCTTGACCTCTGCATTATCTGCACGTACAGCACAAAGATGTACCTGCCATGGTGCTATAGCCATAGGCCATATAGGACCGTATTCGTCATGGTGTGCCTCACAGACAGATGCCGCAAGCCTTCCTACACCGATTCCGTAACAGCCCATTATAGGTGTTTTTACAGCGCCGTCCTTGTCAAGATAAGTCATGCCCATTGTTTTGGTATACTTTGTACCAAGCTGGAATATATTTCCGACTTCTATACCTCTCGATACTGTTATAGCCTTTTTGCCGCATACAGGACATATTCCGCCGTCCTTTATTTTCGCAAAATCATGGTATTCAACATTCTGAACATCTCTGTCAAGGTCAAGCCCTGTGAAATGATAATCTTCTTCATTTGCACCGCAAACCATATTATTTGTATTTTTGAGGGAATTATCAAAAAGAACAGTGCATTTATCCGTAATACCTACAGGTCCGATAAAACCGGCAACAATGCCGCTTTCTTCCGTTATAACAGCCGGATGTATTTCTGCGCCGAGGAAATTTCTGAGTTTGGTTTCGTTTACCTCAATATCTCCTCTCAGGAATACAACAACGTAGGAATCGTCCATATTGCGCTGATATACTACAGCTTTGCAGGCTTTTTCAACCGGCATATTCAGATATCCGCAAACTTCTTCGATAGTATGAGAATCCGGAGTATGAACTTTTTCCATATTGGCGGAAATTTCGTCTTTTACATTTTCAATAATGCTGTCTGCTGCTTCCATGTTTGCGCTATAGCCGCATTCACTGCAGATTGCAATCGAATCTTCTCCGATAGGCGTGAGTAACATGAACTCGTGCGAAACGCTGCCGCCCATCATACCGGAATCAGATTTTACAGATACGACTTCCGGCACACCGGCACGGGCAAAAATTCTTTCATATGCCTTGTGGCATTTATCATAATACTGCTCAAGGTCTTCCTGTGAGGTGTGGAAAGAATATGCATCTTTCATTGTAAATTCACGTACACGGATAAGTCCGCCCCTCGGACGAGCTTCGTCACGGAATTTAGTTTGTATCTGATATATCATGAAAGGATATTTTGTGTAGCTTGAACCGTATTCACGAACAAGATGTACAGCAGCTTCTTCGTGAGTCATGCCAAGCACCATTTTATTGTCATTTCTGTCTGTAAAGCGCAGAAGTTCGCTGCCGATACTTTCATATCTGCCGGATTCTTCCCAGAGCGATGCAGGCATTACAACAGGAAACATAACTTCCTGTCCGTCAATAGCATCCATTTCTTCACGGATTATCTGCTCGATTTTTTTAGTCACTCTTTTGAGCGGAGTATACAGTGAATATATACCGTTTGCTACGTGCTTGATATAGCCGCCCTTTAGCATAATTGCATGGCTGTCAATCTGGCAGTCAGCGGGACGTTCCTTAAATCTGTCGCCTACCAGTTTTTCAAGTTTCATAAATTGTCACCCTGATGTCCTATATTTTATATTTTATCGTCATTCAACGATCTGTTCCATTTCGTATATTTCAAAAATGTCGCCCTCTTTGATATCGCTGTATTTTTCAAGGGTTATACCACATTCAAAACCCTGTGCAACTTCCTTTACGCTGTCCTTGAAACGCTGGAGAGATGCAATAACATCGTCTGCGATTATAATACCGTCACGAACGACACGGCACTGTGAACCTCTTACAACTTTTCCGCTGAGAACATATGAACCGGAAACAAGACCTACATTTGTTATCTTGTAAGTTTGTCTCACTTCTACCTTGCCGAGAATGTTTTCCTTGAACTTAGGCGCAAGCATACCTTTCATTGCAGACTCGATTTCCTCGATACAGTCATAGATAACTCTGTACAGACGGAGATCAACGCCGTCACGCTTTGCATTTTCCTCCGCTACCGGATCAGGACGTACATTAAAGCCAACTATGATAGCATTTGATGCATTTGCAAGCATAACATCAGATTCTCGTATTGCGCCTACTGCACTGTGTATAACATTGACTCTGACTTCTTCATTGGTAAGTTTTTCGAGAGACTGTCTGACAGCTTCTACAGAACCCTGTACATCAGCTTTAACGATTATTTTGAGTTCTTTCATGTCACCGAGACGCATCTGATCGAAAAGATTGTCAAGTGTTACCTTTGTTCTGGCATTAAAACGCTCTTCTTTCTGTGCATCACGGCGCTGTGCAACAAGTTCTCTTGCAAGACGTTCATCAGATACTGCGTTAAAAGTGTCGCCGCCTGTCGGAACATCGTCAAGACCGGTAATTTCCACCGGAACGCTCGGACCGGCTGATTTTACCTTTGCTCCCTTATCGTTCGTCATTGCTCTGACACGTCCTACACTTGTACCTGCAACAATGAGATCACCGGTGTTAAGTGTGCCGTTCTGTACAAGAACAGTAGCGATAGGACCTCTGCCCTTGTCAAGACGTGCTTCTATAACAGTACCCTTTGCCGCTCTGTCGGGGTTAGCTTTAAGTTCCTTCATGTCGGCAACAAGAAGAACCATTTCAAGAAGATCGTCAATACCTTCCTTTGTATGTGCCGAAACCGGTATAACAGGAACATCTCCGCCCCATTCTTCCGGCAAAAGATCATGCTCTGTAAGCTGAGATTTAACACGCTCAATATCAGCGCTTGGTTTATCAATTTTATTAGCTGCAACAATTATAGAAACGCCGGCTGCTTTTGCATGGTGAATAGCTTCTATAGTCTGAGGCATAATACCGTCATCAGCTGCTACAACAAGGATAGCAATATCTGTTACCTGTGCGCCTCTTGCTCTCATTGTTGTGAAAGCTTCATGACCTGGTGTGTCGAGGAAAGTTATATCCCTGTTGTTTATCTTGACACGATATGCACCGATATGCTGAGTAATACCGCCTGCCTCTGTTGCAGTAACGTGTGCATGACGTATAGCGTCAAGCAAAGAAGTTTTACCGTGGTCAACGTGACCCATTACAACTACAACAGGTGCACGTTCAACAAGATTCTCATCTGAATCTTCGCTGTCGTCTATAAGTTTTTCCTCAATCGTCTCAATGACTTCTTTTTCAACTTTTGCATGGAATTCCATAGCAGCAAGTGATGCTGTATCGAAGTCGATAACATCATTCACGCTTGCCATTACGCCAAGACCCATAAGTTTCTTTATTACTTCTGCGGCGGTTGCTTTCAAACGAAGTGCAAGTTCTCCGACAGTAATTTCTTCTGGTATCTGTACAGTAATAGGCTTGTTCTTTCTGTCGTTTGCAATTCTTTTCAGACGTTCAGCCTCTGTTTCCTTGCGTGAATTACGGGGCTTACCTTTCTGCTGTGAACGCTGGTTTATTTTTTGTTTCTGAGCAGTAGGCTCTTTATGCAGTTTTTCACTTGCGAGACGGTCATATTTTTCGTTATACTTATCAATGTTGATATTGGAAGAACGAGTATTTACAACTCGTCCTCTGTTCTCACCGATTTCAGTAATCTGCTGAGATTCTGATGAATCCTGCTCAAACTTTTTACCGCTGAGAATATGTGTTTCCTGTTTCGGACGTGCCGCAGCAGGCTGCTTATTCTTCTTTTTCTTGTCCTGATTCTGTGTTTTTTGCTGCACATTTTCAGGCTGAGACTGCTGTACAACAGGCTTTTCTGTTTTTTTCTGCGGCTCGGTATTTTTCTGCTGCTCAGTATTTTTCTGCTGCTGAACAGGCTTTTCAGCCTTGTCAGATTTTTCGGGTTTGTCTGACTTCTGACGTTTTCTGTCGTTTCTGTTATCCTTATTTTCAAACTTGTTATTCTTTTCGCCGTTCTGTGATTTTACAGCATCATTCTTTTTGCCGGAATCATTTTTCGGCTGTTTATTTTGCTTTTCCTTTTCAGATTTTCCGGTTTTCGGAGCATCCTGTTTCGCCGGTTTCTCCGGAAGCGGCTCTGAGGCACTCGCATAATAAGCATTCAGATTAGGCAGCATCGTCTGATGAGTAAAATACTCAAATACAACATTTGTTTCCTCTTCTGTAAGCGTCGCACCTGATTTTTTGCTGACATCAAGATAATTCTTAAGTATGTCAGAAACCTCCTTAGCCGATATGTTAAGCTGTTTTGCCAATTCGCTGACCTTATATTTTATCATTAAAACAATCCTCCTGTCTTTATTCATCGCAGAGCGTTCTCATTTTTTCGGCAAAGCCCTTATCATTTACAGAAACTATGCCGGTAAGTTTTCCTATTGCAGCTCCCAATGTCTCCATCGGTATATCTAAAACGATCATCCGGGTATCTGTCTGCTGTGCCGTCCTCGTAATCGAACGAACTGTTCTTTCCGACAAGTCGTTTGCAAGCAGCAGCAAACGGCACTGATTGTTTTGCATCGCATCAGCGGCAGCATCAAAACCAAGTGAAAGCCGTCCCGCTCGTCTTGCGATTCCCAATAGCGACAGCAGTTTTTTATTCATTTATATAATCACTCTTTCCGGACAAACCGTATATTTTTTATGAATTTTCAGAAAGCTCGGCACTGAGCTGCTCATATATTTCAGGCGGTATCTTGCAGGAAAAAGCTTTTTCAAGCCTTCCGGCTTTTTTGGATTTTGCAAGACATTCCTGACGACCGCATATATACGCACCTCTGCCGGGTTTTTTACCTGTTCTGTCTATAGTGATCTCGTTGGTTTCAGGTGCTTTCACAACACGTATAAGCTGTCTTTTATCAAACATTTCCCCACAGCCTGTACATTTTCTCATAGGTATCTTTTTTTGCTGCACCATAAATTCCCCCATCCGCTATCAATTTAAGATTCTGTTTCTTCTGTATCGGCAGCATCTTCTGCTACAATGTCATCAACTGTTATATCTTCTTCTGCATCAGAAGTTTCCTCCTCTGATGTTTCAGCAGATTCAGCTTTTTCTTCTTCGGATTCAGGCTGATCTTCTCCAAAAAATCCGCTTTCCGGACGTATATCTATTTTCCAGCCGGTAAGTTTTGCGGCAAGACGTACATTCTGTCCTTTATTTCCTATAGCAAGAGAAAGCTGGCTTTCAGGAACGGTAGCCTTACATACTTTTTCTCCGCTGGGATCAAGGTCAACCTTCAATACTTCCGCAGGCGAAAGTGATTTTTTGATAAATTCGATCGGGTCTTCGCTGTACTCAATGATATCAATTTTTTCGCCGCCAAGCTGTGATACAATTACGCTTACTCTCTGACCCTTCTGACCTATGCAGGCACCAACAGCATCAATATCAGGATTAGTGCTGCAAACAGCAATCTTTGTTCTTGAGCCGGCTTCTCTTGAAATGGACTTTACAATAATAGTACCCTCGAAAATTTCGGGAACTTGTTCCTCGAAAAGACGCTTTACAAAATCGGAATGGGTTCTGGAAATAATAGCTCTCGGACCTCTGTCGCCTGTTTTTACATTCACGACATACACCTTTATCATATCACCGACATGAATTTCTTCTCCGGGTATCTGGTCATTTTTCGGAAGAACTGCAAGGGCTTTTCCAAGACGGAGTGTTGCATTTCCGGTATTCGGGTCAATTTGTTCAACAGTAGCAGTGACTATATCCTTGAGTTTGCTTTGATATTCAGAAAGAGCTTGTTCTTTTTCACCGTCACGGATTCCCTGACGTATCATATTTCTTGCTGTCATTACTGCAATTCTGCCGAAATTTTTCGGGTCAAGCTTAATTCCGACCTTACTGCCTATAACTGCAGCAGCATCTATTTTTCGTGCGTTTTCAAGAGCTATTTCTCTGTTGGTATCCTTTACTTCATCGACAACGACTTTATAAAGTCTTGCTTCAAGCTTATTTGTTGTTTTATTATACTGTACTGTAACGTCATCGTTATTACCGTGGGAATTCTTGCAAGCAGTAACAATTGCTTTTTTTATCTGTTCCATCATGAATCCGGCAGGAATTCCTTTCTCTTTTTCTATAAGCATAAGAGCCTCAAAGAGATTTTCTTCCGGTTCTTTATTATTTTTCATTTCATTTTACCTCCGTTACTCAGACATTAAAGTCATCCAATTTAATATATACTGTATCTTTTTTCTTTATGACGATTTCAGCACCGTCCTCAAGAGTAAGCTCCACAGTTTCCTTGTCATGGGCGATAAGAGTACCTTTTAACTCTTTTCCGCCGTTTTCATCAGGTCGAATAAGGCGTACCATTACCGGCGCACCAAGAAAACTGTCAAAATGTCTATCAAGGATCAATTCTCTTTCTACTCCCGGAGAAGATACCTCCAGTGTATAATTACCCTCAATCGGGTCAAGTTCGTCCAGCGGTGCATCAATTGCACGTGTAACTCTTTCGCAGTCGTCAATGCTGACACCGGAATCCTTGTCTATAAATATACGCAGATACCACATTGCGCCTTCCTTTAAATACTGAACATTCCACAATTCCAGTCCCATTTCCTCAATTATGGGCTGTACAAGTTCTGTAACTTCGGCGACTGTATTCTTACTTTTTCCTTTCGGCATAAAAATCCCTCCGTCGGGTATATTAATGATAAAAGAGTGGGTCGCCCCACTCTTTTACTATCCTACCATAATCACCTATACCATTCTATCACAGCATTTCAAATTATGCAAGTGTTTTTTTATTTTTCGCGATAATTTAGCGAAAAACATATCATTTTACTGTCGTGTTACGATTTGTTTCACGAATTACTCTGCCTGTTCGCCAATATTGTCAGCATCGTTCTGTCTGCCGTCAATAACAGTTTCGACAGCCGAAAGAAGTTCACGATATTTTTTCAGCATAAAATCAAGATACTTTCTGCCATCATCGGTAATTGCATAATAATTTCTTGTACGATGGCTTTCAGTTATCTCCTGAGAATATTCTTCGACATACCCTTGCTGCTGCAAACGATAAAGCACCGGATATAGGAAATTCATCTTATAGGCACTATTACTGCGTTTTTCAAGTTCCTGAGATATCTTGTAAACGTACATAGGTTTCTCGCTCAGAAGCAGCAATGTCATCATAGGGCTTGTAGCACGCTTGAATTGATCCTCAAATGACTGTCCTGATTCTTTGTTTGATATTCTGCCCATAATTTTCACTGCCTTTCAAGTTTATTGTTACATCACTAATAATAGCAAAAATAATTCTTTAAATCAATATAAATTTGAAAAAAATTTGCAATTTTATTATTAACAGTGTATGATAATAAGCTTGAAAAAACTTAAGAAATCTCGAAAACGTGCATAACTATGGGATTTTTTGTCATTCAAAAATTGTGACCGTTGTAGCCCCAGTATTCAATTTCATTGTATTTTATGTATATTTGTCCTTTGCCAATATTTAATTCATGAAATATAACCTCGGTAATTTTTTCTGTAAGAGCATCGTATTCATTAGGACTCGCACCACCGTACAATGATACATCTACCATAGCACATGATGTATGTCCGTCACCTCTGAAATACATTTTACATTCATCATCGAATTCCAGCATAAGCCAGCTTTCACTCTTTCCACGGATAAGTGATATTGCTTTGCCGAACTGTTCTTTCAATGAAATTTCCTGTTCTTTTGTAATTTTGACATTGGTTCTGGTGTGAATAAACGGCATAAATCGACTTTCCTTTCTTTTTATATAAGACCGGCACTCGCCGCAGAAATAAACTGTCTTGCGCAACGCGGTGAACGTCCGCCACGAGATATTGCCCACTCTTCCGCAGCCATTTTGAGTTCTTCCTCATCTTTTTCAAGACCGTATTCTTTTGCAAGTTCAACAACGATATTCAGATACTCATCTTTTCCGGGTTTTGAAAAATTAACGGCAAGACCAAATCTGTCCGAAAGTGACAAAGTTTCCTGCATTGAATCATTGCGATGCATATCGTCACCGTCTCTGTCGGAAAAAGTTTCTTTTATGAGATGACGGCGGTTTGAAGTTGCGTATATCAGAGTATTTTCCGGACGTGCAGCAAGACCACCCTCAAGTACAGCTTTAAGCTGTGCGTAACTTTTATCTTCACTGCTGAACGAAAGGTCATCTATGAAAATTATAAATTTCAGCGGAACAGCAGCTATTTTCTCAACTAAAAGCGGAAAATCTCCAAGACGGTCTTTAGGGAGTTCAACCATACGCAGACCTTCGGTATAATAGCGGTTCAGAATTGCTTTCACAGTGGACGATTTGCCTGTTCCACGATCTCCGTAAAGCAGGCAATTATTGCATATAACACCATTCAAAAATGCTGTTGTATTTTCAACAACGATATTTCGTTCACGTTCATAACCTTTGAGGGAATCAGGTTTTATCGGGTCGGGGTATACAACAGGCTCGATACTTCCGTTTCTCCAGAGAAAAGCCCTGTAACGTGCATACATACCACAGCCGTGTTTTTTATAATAATCGGCAAGCGGTTTCAGTTCTTCCGGAGCATTTGCCAATTGGCTTATTGTTTCTCCAACTTCCCACACAGGAAGTTGGTCTGAAAATTCAGCCAAAAGATCACTTTCCGGCGACAAGCTTCTCATACGTGCATCTTTGTAAGCCGAAATAATATCTTCGGGAGTAATTTTGCCGATATGGTCTATTGCGAGAATATCACGGCGTACAGCTTCAAGTGTCTGTGGAGTCAGTTCTTTCACCTTACCGGCAGCAGCAGCAACGGAAAAAACATTTTCATCAAAAAGTGCGGTTTCGCCGATACACTTTGCCCATGAATCAGCATAACCTCTTTCAGAAAGTACGCCGACGAAATTTCCCCATGCTTTAAGGAAAATTTCCAGCGGCCTATCAATTGCGCACAAAAGTTTATGAAACGCTGCCGGCACAGTTCTTTTAAGAATTCCCCTGTAGACTGAAAGGGAAGACATAAGCATTGCAGCTTCTTTTGCTTTATTCATCGTTATTCCTCACCATCTGAATCGTCGTCATCATCGACATCTTCGTAAGCAGGTTCATTATTTCTATGCATCAGAGCATTGAACTGTTTTTTCAGCTTATTCATACGTTTCATCAAATATTCCAAGTCATAATCATCAGTTGTGGATGAAATTTTCTCACTCAGCAAAACAGGCAGTATCTTTTTAAGTGCATCTTCAAAAATATCGAAAGCCACGAATACTCTTGATACAAGATGTGTAGCAGATTCTTCTTCATCTCCGTACAAAACGAAATCATAATCGACGATAATATCACCGTCTTTATCAAGTGAATATCTGATATAGCGGTAATCAAGCGTCAATTTGTTCAGCACCTCAATAATAGCAGGGCGCTTATCCTCCGGTACACTTCTTGCAAGAGTTGAAAGTATTTTTATATATGCACCGTCTTCTATAATGACCCTTGCATTTATTACCGGTACGACCTTTGAGTAATGATACAATGTAATGAGCTTATTATTGTCATCAGTATCTCTTACAGTATATTCTATACCGATATCCTCAATTTTCTTAATAACCGCATTGGTATAATCTATGTCACTCATTGAAATACACCCTTTCCGTGTAAAATTTTTGTAAATGTATCACTTCATAATAAAACGCAACGGTGCTGAAACTCATATAATTTCAGCACCACCATAGTCACAAACAATCAATCGTCGTCATCATCATCTTTCCACAAAACCGGCATAATCTTCTTAACAGCCTCTTCCAGTATATCAAAGGCAAGGAGCATTCTGGAAAAGAAATGCAAAGCCGAAGCTTCCTCGTCACCATAAAGGCGGAAATCGTAATCAGCAATAATATCGTTATCCTTGTCCAATGCGTATCTTATATATCTGTACGAAATCGTAAGCTTGTTAATGACCTTCAACAATTCGGCACGTTTTTCAGGAGCAGTATCTCTTGCAAGGACACAGACGAGTTTCACATGATCGCCGTCTTCAAGTATACACATAAGATTAAGCACTGGAACCACCTTTGACTGGTGAGGAATTGTAAACACAACTTTAGAATCCATATCCCTAAAAGAATAGTTCACTTCCAACTCGTCCAGCTTTCTTTTAATCGCATTGGTATAATTCATATCACTCATTCATAACACGCCTTTCTTTTTTATGGCAACGCCAAAATTATTATAATTATGATATAATACTTTCACACAATTGTCAATGCTTTTGGTATAATTTATGGAATTTTTTTCCTGAATACAAAAATCTTCTTACGGAATAATAACAGAAAAGGGGCGTTATATGTTACAGGAACGAAACATTATTTCACATAAGGCGCTTATCGTATGGCAGATACGAGCAGCCGCCGTTTTCACATTATTTTCAGCTGCTGACATTGTAGTTTTGATATTTTCTGCCGAAACAGCTTTTGTGATATGGCTGTTTGCAGCAGCATTATTTCTTGCAGTAAGGTATTTTATCATACCGAAAGAATTTTCTGCTTGCCGATGTTTTGTTTCAGACGAGAGCATTTATTCTGAAAAAGGAATATTTCTGCACAAGAGGATATCTGTTTCGTTTAAGAGCATACAATACTGTCTGATACTTCGCACACCATGTGAACGCATTCATGGAATATGTACGGTTGTACTATTGTGTGCAGGCTCGTTTGAAACTGTACGTGGACTTTCACTAAGAGATGCTGTAAGTATAGACCGCCGAACAAGAGGTTTTGCCAATGCGAAACAAACAGTTTTATAACAGACAGCACATTTTCATACTTTCACGAAAAATAAAGCTTTCGGCTGTTTTGCTGCTTGTAACCCTATTGCAGCAGATAATACTTTCAATTCAGGGCATGATTACACCGAATATTTCATTAAGTCTCGGAACAGTCTGGTCTGCTGCGGCGGTAACTTATTCCGTATTATCATACAGGAACAATCTGCACCGAATAACAGACGATGGTATAAAAATACGCCTTGGCATCTTTTTTTCAAAAACATTCACCATACCTTTCAGAAATATTTTGACACTTACTTTCCGTCAGAGCATTTTTCAGCGGCTTGCAGGGGCTGTAGACGTAATTTCCGACACACCGGCAAGATTTACACGTTTCGGAGATATGTCACTTTGTCTGAAAATCAGGTCAGCCCTTGCGGTAAAGAAAATTCTTTCAGCACCAAAAGGGAAACTGTATCGGTGTGATTCTGTGAGAATTCTCCTGATGTCTGCTTTCCGCTCGAATCCGGCATCGGGGCTTCTTATTCTTGCGCCTGTAGTATACCGTCTTGGAAACATTTCAGGATTTACTCTCAGGCGTATCAGAAAAATGTTAGCCATTCCCATGACCGCAAAAGAAATTTCAGATACTGCCGAATTAGCAGCACAGATAATGGTACTTTGCTGGAGTGTTTCGCTGGTGGTGCGTTTTCTCGGGTACTCAAATTTTTCTTCTCATTCACAGGGAGAATTCATTGTTTCATCACGTGGCTTTTTCACACGAATCCTTTCTTTTTCACGCCGCTCGGCAATATCCGCCGTGGTACTTGACAGCACATTGCTCATGCATTTGTTCGGACTTTGCAGTGTTTCACTTTTTACCATAGGTTCGGAAAAGAAAAGCGCTGACAAAAATATGATACTTCCGTCCGATACGAAATCAAGCGCACATCATATGCTGCATGACCTTTTTTCTATCCGTGGGAAAGAGAAAATTGTAAGCCGTCCGAAAAAAATTTTTTCTTATATCCGTATGCCTCTCTGTTTTCTTGGAGCAGACAGTATATTTCTCTTGTATATTTATCACAGGTTCGGAATATCAGCCTGCACAATCTTGTCACTTTCAGTACCGCCGATACTTTGGTGGATACTATTCAGATATGCGGCATATCGTGAAAGTCACATAGGTATCTGTGAAAACTGCTTTTGTGTCTGCACTTTTTCAAAAATGACACTGCGCCACTACTACATTCCGTTTGAAAAGATACAGAAATTTCGTATAACTCAGAATTTTTTTCAGAAAAAATCAGGTACTTGCAATTTCTGTATATATGTTTACTCCGAAAAAAAAATCTGTATAAAAGTCCGTCAGCTTCCAAAAGATTTTGTAAAAAATATGGCTGCCACACAGCTATGAATACTGTGCAGCAGCCACAAATAAAACTTTTCGGGATATCAGTCTACTTTCGGAAGTGCGTCAATAGACTTCTGTAATTCTTCGTCAGTCGGAATATAGTCGCTCATCTCGCCATCGTTGTACTTCTGATAAGCAACAAGGTCAAAGTAACCTGTACCGGTAAGACCGAAGAGAATAGTTTTTTCTTCTCCGGTTTCCTTACACTTGATAGCCTCGTCAATAGCGACACGAATTGCATGAGAGCTTTCAGGAGCGGGAAGTATACCTTCGATACGTGCAAACTGTTCAGCAGCTTCAAATACAGAAGTCTGTTCAACAGAAACAGCTTCCATATATCCGTCATGATAAAGCTGGCTGAGAGTTGATGACATTCCGTGGAACCTGAGACCGCCTGCGTGGTTTGCTGACGGAATAAAGCTTGCGCCGAGTGTGTACATTTTTGCAAGCGGGCAAATCATACCTGTGTCACAGAAGTCATAAGCAAACTTACCTCTTGTAAAGCTTGGGCATGAAGCCGGTTCTACTGCGATTATGCGGTAATCGTTTTCTCCACGGAGTTTTTCGCCCATAAACGGTGCGATAAGTCCGCCGAGATTAGAGCCGCCGCCTGCACAGCCGATTATGATATCAGGCTTTACGCCGTACTTGTCAAGAGCTGCTTTAGCCTCAAGACCGATAACAGACTGGTGTAGAAGAACCTGATTCAGCACTGAACCGAGAACATATCTGTAACCTGGTGTAGAAGTAGCAACTTCAACGGCCTCAGAAATAGCACAGCCAAGACTTCCTGTAGTACCGGGATGTTCTTTGAGTATCTTTCTGCCGACCTGAGTTGTTTCAGATGGTGAAGGAGTTACATCTGCGCCGTATGTACGCATTACTTCACGGCGGAAAGGTTTCTGTTCATAGCTTACTTTTACCATATAAACCTTGCAGTCGAGTCCGAGATAAGCACAAGCCATAGAAAGAGCAGTACCCCACTGACCTGCACCTGTTTCTGTAGTAACACCTTTAAGACCCTGCTTTTTTGCGTAGTATGCCTGTGCGATGGCAGAATTAAGTTTATGGCTGCCGCTTGTATTGTTACCCTCGAATTTGTAATAGATTTTCGCCGGTGTTCCAAGAGCCTTTTCAAGACAATATGCTCTTACGAGGGGAGCCGGACGGTACATTTTGTAGAAATTACGAATTTCCTCAGGGATTTCAATATATGGTGTAACATCGTTCAGTTCCTGTGCAACAAGTTCTTCGCAGAATACTGCGCTGAGTTCTTCGGCAGAAAGAGGCTTTCCTGTTCCGGGATTAAGAAGCGGAGCAGGCTTATTTTTCATATCGGCTCTGAGGTTATACCATTTTTCAGGGATTTCCGATTCGCTAAGATAAATTTTGTAGGGGATCTTGTTTTCGCTCATGATGATTACTTCCTTTCAGTGATTATTTGTTTTTTTGTATGAATACCGGAAAAAACAAAAACTGCCCCGGACATTCATAAAATGCCGGGACAGGAAATTCCTGCGGTGCCACCCTGCTTGATGCGAAATGCATCCTCTCAATGCGTACCAACATACGCCGACTGTACATCACGGGGAGTCAACCCGTCTCACATACTCTGCAAAAGCATTTCTGATTGCCCTCAGAAGTCCATTCGGTCAGATTCCCTCCGCTGCGTTCCCACCATCCGCAGCTCTCTGTGCGAGAAGATATAAGACTTACTTACCCTTCCTCAACGGTTTAACGAAATTCTAAACCTTTTTGTCAAAAAAGTCAATAGTTTTTTTCAAAAAAACAAATTTTTTTTGAAATACCGAGCAATTCATGAACTCTGTGCGGAATATGTGCTTTTTATGAGTGTCACTGATTTCTGCACAGCAATTTTTCTGTTTCCACGACGGCGAGCGGAACAAGTGACAATCCGCAGACTATCAGCCACTGATTCAAAGCAAGCGGAACGGTTTTGAAAACAGAAGATAAAAGAGGAATAGAAATAACAGATACCTGCATAACAGCACCTATCAGAAAAGCTCCTATCAGTTTCGGATTACCGAAAATACCGGTACGGAACAGTGAAATGTCACTGCGCAGATTAAAAGCGTGTACAAGCTGACTAAGGCTAAGAACCGCAAATGTCATAGTACGCCCTATAATCGGGTCATTTCCGCTGTCAAAGAAAACTCTGCCTATAGTATAAGCAAGGAAAGCCAATGCGCCGATAAAACAGCCTTCGATTATTATTGAACGTACCGAGGATTTTGTAAATATTCCATTTCCGCTGTTTTCAGGCGGTTTTTCCATAATATCATGTCTTGCCGGTTCTGCGCCGAGTGCGAGCGCCGGAAGAGAGTCCGTCACAAGATTGACCCACAAAAGCTGTATCGCAAGCAGCGGCGACGGCAGTTTCATCAAAAAGGCACAAAGTACTGTCAATATCTCTCCGATATTGCTTGACAGCAGAAAATGTATAGTTTTTCGGATATTGTCAAATATTCCACGTCCCTGTTCGACAGCAGCAACTATAGTAGCGAAATTATCGTCGGTAAGAACCATATCCGCGGCACTTTTGGCAACATCTGTTCCGCTGCGCCCCATAGCACAGCCTATATCTGCACATTTCAAAGCCGGTGCATCGTTCACTCCGTCACCGGTCATTGCAACAACAGCGCCGGTACTTTGAAACGCCTTTACTATGCGCATTTTATGCTCAGGTGACACCCTCGCAAAAATCGAATATTCAAAAATCTTTTTTTGCAGTTCTTTCTGAGAAATACGGTCAAGTTCCGCACCGGTTGCCGCTTTATCGCCCTTGCGGAAAATACCGAGTTTTTCTGCAATTGCCTTTGCTGTTGCTATATGGTCGCCGGTTATCATGACAGGCTTTATTCCTGCTTTGCGGCATTGAGTAACTGCGCCGTATGCCTGCGGTCTGGGAGGGTCTGTCATGCCGATGAAACCGCAGAATATCAGATTTTTTTCAATGTCGTGTTCTGCCGGCAAACTGTCCGTATCCTTATACGAACAAGCGATAACACGTATTCCCTGTTCTGCAAGACGGCTATTTTCCTCCATAAGTTTATTTCGTGCTGTCTGTGACATTACAGAAACTGTTCCGGATTTATAGTAAGCTGTGCAAAGTGAAACAAGTATATCCGGCGCACCTTTTACTATTGTACGAAATCCGCCTGTTTGCAGACGATGAACAGTTGCCATACGTTTTTTTTCGGAATCGAAAGGTATTTCGTTTATTCTTGGAAATCTGTTTTTCAGTGAATCCGGCATAATTCCGGAAGATAAAGCCGCCTCAGTAATTGCTGTTTCCGTAGGGTCGCCATCCGCATAGACTTTTGCACCGACTTTTCTAACGGAACTGTTATTACATAAAGTACCGAGCGTGAGCAGAAATTCACCGTCGGCACTGTGAGAAGTTATACTTCCGGCGATATTTGAAAGACTTTGCACTGTCATTTTGTTTTGCGTCAGAGTACCCGTTTTGTCGGAACATATAACAGATGCGCTGCCAAGAGTTTCAACTGCCGGCAATTTGCGTATAACAGCACGGTTCGCCGCAAGTTTTCGCACACCCATTGCCAGAACAATTGTAACAATTGCCGGAAGTCCTTCGGGAATTGCCGCAACTGCCAGACTTATAGATATCATGAACATTTCCAAAGCCGGTATTTGCTGTATAAGTCCGAGAATGAATATTACTCCGCAAATCAGCAGGGCACATATGCCAAGAACTTTGCCGGTTTTTGCAAGGCTTTTTTGAAGAGGTGTCTGAGGACTTTCGCCGCTGTCGAGCATACTCGCAATTTTTCCGACCTGTGTGTTCATACCTGTTTCAGTAACGACTGCTTTTCCGTGACCGGATGTTATAAAAGTCGAGGCAAAAAGCATATTTTTTCTGTCCGCCGGAGCGGTTTCCAACGGAAGAACAATTTCAGCTTTTTTTTCGGAAGGTATTGCTTCACCTGTGAGAGAGGATTCTTCCGCCCGTACCGAAACCGCTGTTATAAGCCTTGCATCAGCACATATCAAATCGCCGGATTCAAAAATCAGTATATCTCCGGCAACAACTTCTTCTGACGGAACAGATATAGTTTTCCCGTCTCTTATCACACGGGTGTGCGGTGCGGATAATTTTTTCAGCGCATCAATAGCTTTTTCCGCACGACATTCCTGAACAGTTCCTATTACCGCATTCAAAATAACTATGGCAAGTATCATTACAGGGTCGATAAAATCACCGTCGCCGCTGATTATCGCTACAGAAAATGAAACTGCCGCCGCTGCAAGCAGAATCAAGACCATAAAGTCTGAAAACTGTGAAAGAAATTTTAGAAAAACGCTTTGTTTTTTCTTGGCAGTAAGCATATTTTTCCCGTTTTTCTCAAGTCTTGCCCTTGCCGCAGACGATGATAAACCGTTATTGATGTCCGAGTGCAGAATCTTTACTGTTTCTTTGACATCTGAATTGTGCCAATCCATAATTTCACGCTCCCTTGAAATGTCATACCTGTAAAATATACTGTCGAGAGGGTGAATATATGACGGAAAAAAGCAGCCGTGATCCTATGACCGAACGGCTGCTTATATTTATTAGAAATTTTCAATTCAGTACAAATTATCAGGCGGTAACATTAAGCTTGAAAGTCTTGGAAACAATCTTTCCGGTGCTGTCCTTGACGTTTATCATTATGTCATACGGAACTGCCGAACCCGGAGTAAATGAGCCTGTGCTTGCTGTACCATACTTTTTGCCTATCTTTGTCCACGTGCCGGAAGATGATTTCTTATACATGAGCGCATAGTAATACTAAGGCAGATTTATCAATAGTTTTAAGGCTCTTGCCAAGATAGATTTCTGTCATCCTGTCACAATTCATAAAAGAACTTTCACCAATATGTGTTATAGTATCGGGCAATGTCACCTTTTCAATATAATGGTTGTCGTAAAAAGCACCTTTGCCTATCACTGTAACAGGCATATCGTCTATTTTATCCGGAATGGTAAGTTCTTTTTTACTGCCGGTGTAGCCTGTTATCTTCACAGTTTCATTATCATCATTTACAGCATATTCAAGAAATGGCTTGAATGGAATATCGTAAGTATTAGCATAATTTTGTGCCTCGGAATCATATTCGCCCTCAATAGTGAACCCTTCCACATGGGTGTATGTACCATTTTTGTATATGAATCCCATAGCATGGTCTCCGATAAAAGTAATGTTATCAGGAAGAGAAACGGAAGTTAGTCCGGTATTGAGAAGAGAATACGAAAACAGTTTGCTCACACGGTCAAAGTTGAATTCACTAAGCAATGTACATCCATAAAATGCACCTGAACCGACAATATCAATATTACCGGCAATATTTACATTTTCCAGTTTTGAGCAGAACTCGAATGCATATGAACCGATATTTTTGACAGAAGCAGGTATGTTGACAGTTTTGAGATTATAACAGCCGTAAAAAGAATATCCGGTTACTTCGTCCATTGTTTCGGGCAGAGTTACAGATTTTACAGAAGATGCTCCGTTAAAAGCATATCCCTTGATTTTTGTTACATTTCTGTTGTTTATGACAGACGGAATAGTAATTTCCGAATCTGCTCCAACGTACTTTACAATCTGAACAGTATCATCTGAAAGAACTTCATACTCAAAATTTTGATAAGTACTTGTTGCAGCAGAAACGGTTACAGAATAATTTTCCGATAATGAGGGAAAAACTGTCGCACCAGTACCTGTAATTGCCAGACACAAACCGATCACAATAAATTTTTTCAGTGTTTTTTTCAAAATATTTCCTCCTCTTTATAAAATATCATAAGCGGAATGTACATCCACTGTTTTCATTATATCATAAATTCGCAGTACAGTCATTAACTAATTGAAAATATTGCTCATATTTCAGCGGATTTAACAGTTATCAAAAAAATTCTCCGAAAAAATGTGCAATTAACAATTGCAGCAGAATTTATAATCTGCAATTTTTCATAAGTGGTTGAAATAATTTTCATAAAACTGTATAATAAAAACGCAGGGAACAAAATGTATTTCGTTTTTTCGCAGAATCATAAACGAAAGAGGGGGGAAAAAATTTGGATAATGATGATTTGAAATTCGGCTCGATTTTTACTCTGATTGCAGCTATCGTATCGGGATTGGTTTGCTTTTTTGGCAGTTCAAACAGTATCGTCTGGTTATCAATAGTCGGTATTGTACTTACAGTTGTCGCTGTGTGTATCAGCTTGATACCAAATAAAATAGGAATTATTGCTTCTATAATGATCGTAGTACTATGCTATCTCGGAAGATCATGGTTTTCAGGCTCTGATAATGCCATTTTATCATGGTTGTATACTTCGGAGTCAGACACAGACGTTTTGTTTTTTACAAAAATTTGTGTTATTGTCTGTATTGAACTTCTGATTGTTTCCGTTATCAATCTGTCTACCGCTGTGAACTATCCTGATGAGTAAAATTGTTTCAAAAAAAATACAGATTAAAATACTTCCCCGAATCGCCTTATGGTTCGGGGATTTTGACGCTTTGTTGCATATTATAAAATTCTCAACAAAATCTTATATATAATTTTGTTGAGTTTACCACTATTTTTTTTTATCACAAATGCTACAATACATATATGTGAGTCGTGTACTA
>CACXGC010000202.1 GCA_902767155.1 uncultured Ruminococcus sp.
ACAAATAATAAGTCAGCCTTACGGCTGACCGGCAATTCATCCCCGACCTATAGAGGTCGGAGTCTTCTTGCCGCTTTAGGATAAAATCACCATTTCTGAGGGCAGACTGCCTGAAGATGAAAGTGAACTTGTTCTCTCTCCCCGATTTGCCAGATACTCAAAAAACAAATTTAAACCCGGCGATAAAATCACTTTAAATTTCGGCGACAGAAAATTTGATGATGAAGGTATAACAATTGATTCGGATATGGCTTTTTTCCCTGATGCCGAAAGCCTTGACAGCCAGTTCTCAAAGGAATATACTATAGTAGGAATTCTCGATACAATAAGCAACGCAGCAACCGGTTTTGACAGTTCTGCCTGCCTTGATGCGTTCACACTTTGCAGCAATCCGAATAATCTCCAGACAACCAAAGCAAATTCTTCCAAACTTTCAACTCTCTACGTAAACTACACAGATGAAGGCGAAAAAGAATACATAAATGTAACCGCTCAACTTACCGGAATTTCAGAAAGCTTGTTAGAAGGTCTGATTGGCAAATATCAAAACTTTGACAGTATGCTGAACGAAGAAACCGCAGCAAACTGCAATATTTCCGGACTTACAGGTCTGTCCTCAAATCAGTCTGTACTCTCTGCAAAGGGCGTAATTCCTAACTATTCCGACAATACCATATTTGTAATTGTAATTATACTCATCGTTATAGTAATGCTCACGAGCATATTTATAATCAAGAACAGCATTTCAATTTCTGCTACAGAAAAAATGAGATTGTACGGTATGCTCTCATCTATCGGTACAACTCCAACACAGATAAGAAACAGTGTGATTTTTGAAGGTCTTGTAATGACCGCTGTGGGAATGCCTCTCGGACTTATTCTCGGATTGGGTGTAACAGTAGCACTTATCGGAGTTTGCAGCAATCTTATGAGTCAGAATCTCGGCGGAAATATGCTTATCTTTTCAGTACCGCTCTGGTCTTTGGGAGTTTCTGCAATTTTGAGCATAATCACGGTTTTTCTTTCTTCTCTCAGCGTATCTATTGCTTCCTCAAAAATTTCTCCGATAGAGGCTATGAAAGAAACAAAAGACGTAAAAGTGCATGGCTCAAATGATGAAAAAAGTTATCGTGTACCCAAATTTGTAGGACGTTTGTTTGGTACCGGCGGCAGTATCGCATGGAAAAATATGCAGCGCAGCCGCAGACAGTACAGAACAACTATCGCATCACTTGTACTGAGCATTATTCTCTTTCTCACATCATCAACGTATGTAAATGCATTGAACGGTCAAATGTATCGTGAATTCGGCAGTTATGATTACAGCATAGGAATATCTTCCGCATCATCCAACAATCTTGAAGACTCTAATACTGAAAACCCACAGCAAACAAAAAATCTGGCACTGACTTACAAAAGATTTTTTGACAGTGTATCACAAAACGAAAAAGTCACCGGTTACAGCTATTGTTTCGCATGCAGCAATTACATTTTTAATATTAAAGGCGATGCAGGTTATGTGTACAAAGATCTCGGAGTACCGGATCTTACATTCTTTAAAAATTCTGATGACACTTTTGGATATCAGCTCACAATAATGGCTTTTGATGAGGAAACATACGCTGAATTCATAAAACCCACCGGCAAAAGCGCAGAAGAACTTCGCGGCAAAGCTGTCCTTGTAAACAGCAACAGATGGGTACAGACAAATGAGGATCATACAAAAACAACTGTTTATAAACCGATTTTCAAAGACCCTGTAGGAATGACATTCACCGGCAAATTTTCTTCAGTTGACTACGATGATACATTCAACGAGAGCCAACCGGGCATAAATATACAGATAGGCGCAGAGATAACTACAGATCAGGGTTTAAAAGCACTTCCTGCCGAAAGATTTTTCTATGGAGCATTAGCACCACGCAGCGGTCTTATAGTAGTACAGTTGAATGACTTTATGAAAAACGGCGAAACATGGTTTTCATACAGCGATATGTTCATAGACTCAAATGAAGCGTCAAAACTTGAATCTGATATTTCTGAAATGAGTTTTGATGAATATTTCACCGTCAACAATATCGAAGATACTGTAAACTCCTTGAAATCTACCATACTTGTGATGCAGATATTCATATACGGATTTGTTGCAGCTATAACTCTCATCGGACTCACAAATATTATCAATACCGTTACAACTAATATGAAACTGCGTCAAAGAGAATTTGCAATGCTGCGCTCAATCGGTATGACAAAACATGAATTTGACAGCATGATAAGACTTGAAAGTATATTCTGCTCCGCCAAAGCACTGCTTATCGGCGTACCTATCGGACTGCTTCTCGGCTGGGGAATGTGTGAACTTATGGACAGCATAAATAATGCCTATGTCTATGAAAAAAGCTATGTATTCCCGCTTTTTGAACTCATACTCAGCATTGCGGTTGTAATAGGCATAATATGGCTTGCTATGAGTTACTCTGTTTCAAAAATAAGAAAGCAAAACATAATCGAAACAATAAGAAACGAAAATATTTGAAAAATTATGAACATTTTACTTATCGAAGACGACAAAAAAATATCCCGTGCTCTGGATTATGCTCTAAAATCTGAGGGATATAATGTTACAGCCTGCTACGACTGCGAAGGCGCTTATGCTGCCGCAGGCGGCGAGTACGGACTCATGATAATAGACATAACTCTCCCCGACGGAAACGGCTTTGAGTTATATTCACAGCTAAGAAAATATACTTCCACACCTGTTATTTTCCTTACAGCACGAGATGACGAGGATAGTATCGTAAAAGGGTTTGAACTTGGCGGCGAAGATTATATAACAAAACCCTTTTCCACCCGTGAACTGCTTGCACGAATCGGACGATTCAAACGAAAATATGATAAATCCACAATAATACGCATTGGTACAACCGAACTTGATACCGAAGCGCATACAGTAAAAAAGAACGGTCGGCCTATTGAGCTGACCGCTCTTGAGTATCGTATTTTCTCTATGCTGATGCAGAATTCCGGAAATGTAGTTACAAGGGAAACTATACTCGAAAGGATATGGGATCTTGCCGGAAATTATGTAAACGACAATACACTTACGGTCTACATAAGAAGAATACGTGCCAAACTTGGTGATGATACCGTGACATACTCTCCCACCTATAGAGGTGGGGGCTTCTCGCTCAAGTACGGCAACCCGTACAGTATCAACGAGCTATCCCCGTGTGTCCCACGGTTCTTATGTTGTTTTTACGCTAATGCTATTCTCATACCTTCATTTCGTATGTTTACAGCAGCGTTTATATCTCTGTTATGATGTGTCTGACAGCAAGGACAAATCCATTCTCTGACAGACAAATCTTTTGTTTC
>CACXGC010000203.1 GCA_902767155.1 uncultured Ruminococcus sp.
GTATCGGATTTTATAATAGCCTGATAATCCAACATCAAATATAAAGAAAATTCTATTTGCTCAATGTTTTAGGTCATTGGTATAATTGTTTAAATTTTCTATTGATTTATACAGAATTCATGGTATAATGGTAAGAGATATTGTTTATTATAATTAATAATCTGTTTTTTCTTTGCATGATTTAAGGATATTTTATAGCGGGGGAAGTAATATGGATTTTAAAATGTATGTGCAAAATGTAGTAGCTACATATGTAGAAAAAACTGACAGAAATGTTATTTTTATCAAACACTACAATACACTGGATATTTCAAAAGAGGAAATACTTGCTTGTGTAAAAAATACAAATGATGAAGTTTTTCTGTATCATGAATATTCTATAAGCGAAATGCATGAAGCATATGCCCCCTTTCTTGAATGGATACGTCAATGTTATAATATGTATTATAAAAATCGTATGACAGTGGAAGCTTTTTTGAAAGAATGTGGTGTCTATTCTGTTCATATTGAACCTCTGAGCGGATTTATAAAAAATAATGTGTGCATAAGAAAAGAGGATATTCTGCACTTTGAAATATTATATGAAACAGAAAGTATGCTGAAAAATATCGTCAATATTTTGGAATATATATCAAGACATCAGCATTTGATAATGATACTGTCGAAATTTCACCTCGCACCATACGGCACTATAAGATTGTTAAGATATATAATGGATCGGACAATGAATGTGCATATCGTCATAATGTATAATGACGAATTTCCTATCGCAGACTATAAAAAGCGTGTTTGGGATGAGCTTATGCAGCAGGCAGATGAACATAATCTCCAACTTGACTGGGGTAGTATGGACAGCGAAAAAACTATAGATGTGCTTGATGAATTTTGGTTTGATACAAGCAAAACGGACGACTATTTCATAAAATTGACCAATATGTATCAGACTTTTGCGTTAGAGGATGCTTACTACTATATGACAAATATTCTCTATCGTATTGATGAAAAAACTATCTGGATTACAGAAGTTGAAGAAGTTTCTTTTATCCTTCTCGCGGCAATGATTGAAATGAATTTGAACCATGTTAATCATGCATTGGTTTTGTGTGACAAGATTACGGATGTATGTACAAATTTGGTCAGCAATTATTTGATAAAATTTCATTATTACTACATATGTACGAGAGCAAGAATGATTCTTTCACAAACAAAATATGTTGAGGAAGGCTGTAGTAAATGTATAAGTATAGCAAAAGAAAATAAAGATGATTATCTTGTATGTAAGGCGGAAATAATACTGTGGTTAAGTTATTGTGGTATTTGCCGTGATATATTTGAATATTATTTCTGCAACAAAGTGGATATGAGTATATTGGAGAAAGCTCAGAAATATGGGTTGAATAATTTTCTGGCGTATATAAATGTTTTCGGTTTTGAAAATGATGCCGATTCGATAAGAGATATTGCTATGGGCAAAAAAGAACCCACTCGTTTCAATCTTGGAATAAAACAGGGTACAGAATTGGGAAATGATAATTTTCTTATGAATGCCTATATGAAAAATATCATACTTTATTCACGTGCAGGATATCATGAATATGTTCGGAAAATGTACGAAAAGCGTCTTAAGGTGTTGAAAAGACCCAACCCGTTCCGTGAGGCACATATGTTTGCCGGTCTGGGATACAATAGTATAATACTTGAGGATTTTGAAAAGGCTCATGAGTATCTTATACAAAGTGTATACACTCTTACTGAACTGGAAAAACCGGATGATGTGATGAATTCTCTTTATAATCTGGCACTGGATTATTTTGTGTCAGAGTCGTACCACAATGTTATAAAAGTAGTAGAAATGATTTTGAAAATGATGAAGGAACTCGGATTCAATAATATACGAGCTTGCAGTACAACAAAACTATACAGCATGATTGCTATAAGCTGTTATTATCAGGGGGAGTTTTATAACAGTTATTATTACCTTAGCAAAATGGAAGTTATCGTTGAACACCTTCTCAGCGTACTTAGGGAAAATGAGGATAAAGCATGGGATGAGGATTTTTGTCTTTATCACCTTACTAAAGGAATGTTGTATAATCATGAAAATCAGTACTTCCTTTGCCAGAAAGAATTTGATGATGTCATAAAATATATGGAAGCGGCTACCGGAACAATGTTTTTTACTATGCCTATACTTTCAGTGGAAAAGGCTGTTTTGTACCGTAATATGGGTCAACCTGAAAAAGCTGACGAAGTTTTTGATGAGGTTATCAAATTTTGTGATAAAGAGAAACTTTTTAGAAAGAAAGAAAAAATCAAATTTTTTAAAGAAAATGGTGTTCGTGATAAAGAACCAATTCTGAAATTGAGTGCCGATCTCCCTGTTGTTGATATGCTCAGAATATCACGTCAGTTCGGTACGCAGAATAAACTTAACAAAAGAGAAGATGATATAAAGTTTCTGACAGTACTACAGGAAGCTATCAGCCGTGAAAATCTGATGACAAGCGATCTTTTTCAGAATACTTCTGCTGTACTCAAAAATAGTTATAATCTTGATGATATTCTTATTATAAGGCGAAAGGATGGTCGCCGTACAGTAATGCATGAGGGTGATGCGAATTTTATAAGCAATAAAAAAATTGATGAAATATTTGAGTTTTTTAAGTCTTATAAACAGGCATTTATTGCAAATCGTACAGATAAGAATTTTGTGAAGTTCCTGCCCGCAATGAAACCATTTAACGAAAAAAATATAATGACTTTGATAGGTATACCAATAATGGAGCATTCGGGAACAGAAACCGTTTTTCTCGCATATATAAAGATAAAGCCGAGAAGTATTGCGTCAAGAATGTTAATGGGACGTGCGGATCTTATGATACTGAAATTCGCATTTAGTCAGTTTTGCGAAATGATGAGAAGAATTGACAACCGTATGATGATTGAACGTATGAACCAGAAGCTTGAACAGTCTGCAATTACAGACCACCTGACAGGAATAACAAATAGAAATGGATTCAGTCGACAAGCGGAAGTTCTTTTTTCTCAAGATAGCAGCAGAATTAACGTTATATTGTATCTTGATTTGGATAATTTCAAGTACTACAATGATACTTTCGGACATGAGATAGGCGACCTCGTTCTGGTGTGCTTTGCGGAGATGTTTAAAAAGATGACAAGAGATAATGGTCTTGTTGTGCGTTACGGCGGTGATGAATTCATTATATTGTTGTACGACCAGACTGAAAAAGATGGTGCTATTCTTGCACAACAGATATATTATGAAATAAGAGGAGGATTTCGTGACGAAATAGCACAAAAGCTTGGAAAGCCGATTGAAATACCGGAACAAAAGAAAATATCGTGCTCTATAGGTATTTCATCTTTTCACGGAGGTTCAAAAGAGGCAATGGATATTGCTTTGAATCAGGCAGATCAGATGCTGTATTATGTTAAAAGAAACGGTAAATCAAAATATAAGCTTTTCCATGAAACGGATTTGTAAAATAAATAGTCCGTATTACAGACAGGCTCGCTGCGGCGAGTCTGTAATTATATAGGAGGTGAGATTTGTGGCAAAAATAAACTGCCCCGAATGTCGTAAGATAATTTCCGATAAAGAAGATTACTGTCCTGAATGTGGTTTTGCATTAGTAGATTTTAGAGATCCGGATCAGTCTTATGACGATGATGACAAGTCGTATGCATTTTTTTCTGAAGATGAGCCTGTTTTGAAAAATCCGGATGAAACTATACTTTCCTATATCGAAAAAGATCGTCAGTCTGCAAATTCTTTTGAAACTGAAAAAAGTAAACTACAGCAGAGTCAGGATTCTGTTACAGTTATGATTGATGAAAAAAATAAGCAAAAGTCAGAGTTTAGAAAAAAGAGACGTGTCTATGCAGCAATAGCGTCAGTTTGTCTTGCTTTGTGCGTTTGCGTTGGTGTTATAATGTCGGTGATTATAAAACATCAGGAAAACAATGAGGAAATCAGCGGTTATGACGATAATTATAGCGAGAGTTCTATGGAAGAATCCACAAAAATGAATCGTGCTGAAGTAAATAAGATAGTCCTCGAAAGTGTAAGTTATAAGGAGAATTATTATACAATTTCTTTAGAAAGTGATTCAAAGGAAGAATTTATAGCTGTTGTTACAGACCGTGATATATATACTGATAAATATATACAGAAATATCTTGTTTATATGAAAGACGGCAAGGGTAGCATAGATGCATATTCCCTTACGGATATAACACCTGATGACGCTATGAAAAGAATAAAAATAGATGGTTATATTGATGGTTACAAACTAAAAGCGAGTGATGTCCATACATACTCTTATTGCAAGCAACCTTTATTGTCAGGGATAGAGCTTTATAGTGAAACATCAGGCTTATCGGATAATGCTATGTTCGATCAGTATCTGGAGATAGGTATGGAAGAAGGAGAAAGCGGACTGCTTTTCTATGAATATAAACCGTCTCAGGATGAAAAGGATAAAACATATGGTTATTGTTCGGTATATTATGGTCAGGGTTTGATAGAAGCAAAATCCACAGAAGATGCAGAGCCTTATTTTAAGCCACTGTTTTTTGTGTCTTGCAAATTATATGACTCCAGCAATTGCAGCCGTGATTATCTTGAAATGTTGCATGACACATACAAGAAAAATGAATACAGAAAACAGTCTTATACAAAATGTGAATTGGATGCTTCGTTTACGTTTGTAGCCGGAACACCTGATATTGTATTGTATACATATCAAATCGGTTTTGATGATATGGATAAGTTTATTTTTAAAAGCGGATTTGAATTTATGAACGGAAAAACGTACAGTGTAAAGACCTATGATTTAGTAGAAGGTGATGATATCGGAGACAATATTTCATATTCTGTTGAAACGATTGGTGGAATAGATGTTATAAAATTGTAATGAAACGGAGGAAAATATGTCTAATATTAATTGCCCGCAGTGTGGCAGAGTAATATCGGATACAATCAGAAAATGTCCGAAATGTCGCTTTCCCGTCGGAAAATTTACAGATAAAAAAACAATTTCACAGGATGAAAATTCTTTCGTTATGGATGAACATCAATTTGATTTACTTCGCTCAGAGATAGCGGATTCTGTGCCAAAACATCATAAGATGAGCGAAAGAAATAAGAAAATAGTTTATGTTGTTATATCTGTGGTTCTGATACTTGTATTTGGAATAGGTATTTTATTATATAGTGTTGATGCTATAAATTCAAAGTACGAAAAGCCTGTACTTAATGTTACAACGCTTAGTGCAAGCCGTATGATGAAACTTAATGGTGAGTATATAGTATATATAAAGTCAGATGAGACAAAGCCTTTTGTGGCAGTTTATTATGATCGTGAAACAAAAAATAACCACTATGTTATTATGTCCGGCGGAAAAGGCTCACTGCATTTTTTAGAGCATGAACTTTTTATTCCGGATGTGAACGAGACTGATAAAATACGTACGGAAAGATTTGAACTTAAAGGATATATCAATGGGTTTTCTCTATCTGAAAAGGATGTTGAGGGAAGTAATAATGTAAAATATTCGTATTCAGGACGATTTTCAGGTGCAGAAATAACGCTGAAAAATAAGATGACCGGTATTCTTTTTTATTCTGTACAGGATCAAAACGGTATAACTATAATAGACAATTGCTGTTCGCAGGTTTTTCATGGAACGGCAAAATTGAAACAACCAAATACTGTCGCTTTGTACCATGGTACAGTTTCTATAAAACCTGATTTTTTTCTTCCGGCAGATATTATTGAAAAAAATGAATACTCGGTTGATGGTTTTGACATAGAGTATTCTCGTTTTTATGCAGAAGATATATTGAGTAGAAAATTGCCTGAAAAAAATAATTCTCAATACTATGAGAGTAATAAGATATTCGGGACAATAAATATGAATAATAGTAAAGATGGTGTTCTTTTGTACGAATATGATATCAAAGGTAATGATGAAATTTCCGGTTTTGGTATGAGTTTTTCTGAAAAAGGAAAATTCAATATTGTTACAGATGATATTTATCTGACGAAAGAGGAAAATAAAAAGAATCCGGCATTTTCTATTACAATATGTGGATTTGTTCCAATAATATCGCCGCCATGAACTATGATATTTGAGTCAGTGGTTTGTTGCTGTATTATCAATAATATGAAATGTTTATCATTTACAATTACTTTTGTGTGATATAATGCGATAAGCACAAAAATTATTAATAATATTATAAAAATTTGATGAAAAAGTATTGACAAGACTGAAAAAAAGGTGTATCATATAGTTGTTCCTGAGATAGATTGGTTAATATGGTAAATCTTAGGAAACTCAGTCGATTGTTGGAAAATATGAGACTGTTTTGTAATTGATTATTCCTTTTCTTTCCTTTTTCCTTTTTTCTTTTTATTCCTTTTAGGCATTAGGTGCAGAGTTTTCTCTGTACCTTTTGTCTTTTTACGGAAGTTTTGCATTATTTTTACTTAACCCCCTTTTTTAGAGGATAAAATTATGATATAATGTTTTTATTATGTATAAATTTTGTTGAAAATGGTGATATAAAGTGAATATAGCAATTTTTACAGAGGTTATCGAACCTATTGTCAGCGGTGTCTCAAGCTATACAGCAGTATTGCGTAAAGGTCTTGAAAATCTTGGACATAAAGTTTTGATAGTAACTTCTTCTTTATATGCAAAGGAATCTCATAAAAAGATGGGGATTATTCGTTGTCCTGCAAAAAAAGCAAAGAATAAATACGGACATGAATGTATAAATATAAGTGATAGCTATGTTGAAAAAAGATTGACAGATTTCAAACCTGATGTTGTTCATATACAGACGGATACAAAAATTGGATATATGGGACTTCTTATGGCGGACAGACTGTGCTGCCCTGTAGTTTTTACTATCCACGACTATTACATGGATCGTTATGCTTATGAAAAGTCTCAGATGGTATGGCGTATAAAAACATGGTTTGAAAAAAAGCATTTTTGCGATATGATAGATAATGCCCATATCATAACATCATCAAATAAACGTGCATCTTATTTTGTCCATTCGGCAGAAAGAAATCGTAAAGTCTGGCTGATACCTTCTGCAACAGACAGAAGTGTATTTGATTATAATAATGTGTCTCCGGAAAATATTGCCCAAATGCGTCAAAAACTTCATGTTCCGGAAGATGCTGTAATAGCAGTATTTGCCGGAGATCTTAGTGTTGAAAAAAATCTGGAATTTTTTCTTGTAGCTTTTTCAAAATATATAAAACAGAAAGATAATATACATCTGCTCATAGTCGGAAGAGGGAGCGAACTTGATCACCTTAGAAGAATAGCCGCAAAGTTTCGTATCGGAGATCGTGTTCATTTTACGGGTGGAGTGGTACACAATATAATGCCGGCTATTTATTCATCATGTGATATTTATGTATGTTCTTCGGAAGACAGCCTTATGTCTATGTCATTTGTTGAAGCAATGTCATGTGGTTTGCCGGTTCTTATTAAAGAAGATAAAGAAAAGTATGTTTATAACATGATAAAAGACGGAGTAAACGGTTTTGTCTATAAAGACGGAGAGAGTTTTGCTAAATATTTGAAAAAGCTTGCAGGTTTTGATGAATCAACAAAACAGCAGCTTAAACTTATAGTAAGAAGAAGCATGAAAAACAACGATGTTAATTATATGGCAAGATGTACAGTGCAGGCGTATGAACAAGCAATCAAAATTTTCAGTGCCATTGAAGAAGAGGATGGAAAATAATCCGGATTTACAATTGTCAAAAAATACAAAAAGTACTTTAAAAAATGTTGTAAATGGGTTATAATGATAAATAAGTTAAGACCGATATGTTTACCGGTTTGAAAAAATAATGAAATAGGCGGGTGTGTAAAATGGAGAAAAAATTTTCAGTAAGTCTTTCTAAGATAATTAAAGAATTGTCGCTGACAGTTTCGTATATGCCGAATAATCCCGATGAAATATATATTTTTTCTAAGGATATAACAAGACCCGGTTTGGAGCTTACAGGGTTTTTGGATTTCTTCGATACATCGAGAATAATAATTTTCGGAAATACTGAAAACAGTTATCTGAATCGTTTCAGTTCCGAGCAGCGTTTCCATGTTATTAACAGACTGTTTGAAATGAAACCTCCGGCTATTATTGTTACGAGAGATATAGTACCTTATGCCGAGCTTATGTCTGCTGCGGAAAAGTGTAAAATTCCTGTTCTCAGATCATCTGAGCCGACATCTACGGTTACAGCAACACTTGTAAATCTTATGAATCTTGAACTTGCTCCGAGAGTTACAAGACATGGTGTACTTGTTGAAGTTTACGGTGAAGGACTTCTTCTTGTAGGTGACAGCGGAGTAGGAAAAAGCGAAACGGCAATAGAACTTGTTAAAAGAGGTCATCGACTGATAGCAGATGATGCGGTTGAGATAAGAAGGGTTTCAAATACACAGCTTATAGGTTCAGCACCTGAAAATATAAGGCATTTTATTGAACTTAGAGGCATAGGAATCATTAATGCAAGAAGAATTTTCGGTATGGGTTCTGTAAAGCTTTCTGAAAAGATCGATATGGTTATCAATCTGGAACAGTGGGATAATAAGAAGGTTTATGACAGAATGGGCATGAATAATGAAATGACGGATATACTTGGAAATCAGATTCCGATAGTAACTATTCCTGTAAAGCCCGGACGTAACCTTGCAGTAATTATAGAAGTTGCAGCAATGAACAACAGACAGCGCAAGATGGGATACAACGCAGCAAGAGAACTGTTTGCCGCATTGGGATTGGAGTATCCTGAGGAAGATTCCGGAGAAGTAAAAACTATTGATTTTTGATATTATCGTGTGTTGAAATATGATAATTTGTGATAAATTTATAAATATGGGGAGATAGCTATGATAAAGAAAGAATTTTTGGAGAAAATACGCAGTGACGAGATAGAAATATACGAAGATGAACCGATGAGCCAGCATACAAGCTTCCGTATAGGAGGAAAAGCAGACTGTTTTTGTGTTGTGAAGGAATCGGATGTACTGAAGAAAGTATTGTCTGTATGCAAAGAGGAAAACGTTCCGTTCTTTATAATAGGAATGGGCTCAAATATTTTAGTTTCGGATGAGGGTATTGAAGGTGTTGTTATAAAGCTGAGCGGAGAATTTGACGAAATTGAAAAGGTTGGTGAAAATCAGATTCGCTGCGGAGCGGGTGCTACTTTAGCGGCAGCGTGTAATTTTGCCAAGAATAATAGCCTTGGAGGTCTCGAATTTGCTTGGGGTATACCCGGCTCGATAGGCGGAGCAGTATATATGAACGCCGGTGCATATGGCGGAGAAATAAAGGATGTTGTTGTTTCTACCAGATATATAGATGAAAACGGAGTTATCAAAGAACTGAACGGAAAATCTCACAATTTCACATACAGAGGAAGTTATTTTACAAACCGTAACTGTGTAATACTTGATACTACAATCGAGTTGAGTCCGAAAAATAAAAATGAAATATTCTATCTCATGCAGGATACTATGCAGAAAAGAAAATCCAAACAGCCGCTGAACCGTCCGAGTGCCGGCAGTGTTTTCAAACGTCCGGAGGGTGGAGTATATGCGGCAGCACTCATAGAACAATGCGGTCTTAAAGGTGTTTCTATAGGTGATGCTCAAGTAAGTGAAAAACATTCTGGTTTTATTGTAAATAACGGAGAAGCTTCAGCAAAAGACGTAAAGGAACTTATCGAGAAGATAAAAGTAACTGTTAAAGAAAAAACCGGTATTGAACTTAAATGTGAGGTAAAATACATCGGAAAATAATGAACGGTCAAACAAAAACAACAACAGGTGATTAACTAAAATGGAGTTTATTATCATAACAGGTTTATCAGGTGCAGGAAAATCAATCGCACTGAAAAATATGGAAGATATAGGCTATTATTGCGTTGACAATATACCGCCCATGCTTGTCTCGACTTTTTTTGAACTTTGTGAAAAGTCAACTGATACACATATGAAAAAAATAGCAGTGGTAACAGATATACGTTCAGGCAGCGGTTTTGATAATCTGTTTATATCACTTGACAAATTGAATGCGGAAAAGAGAAAGTATAAAATCCTTTTTCTGGATGCAAGGGACGATGTGCTTTTGCGCAGATTCAAGGAAACAAGAAGAAAGCATCCTTTGAGTGATAATACGGTATCAGTTGAAGAGGCAGTTAAGCTTGAGCGTGAACTTTTGATGCCTGTAAAATCACGTGCAAATCATGTGATAGACACATCGCTTTTGTCTGCTACTCAGCTCAAGGAAAGAATAACTGCACTTTTTTTGGGAGACATTTCTCTTGGATTAACTGTTACGTGTATGTCTTTTGGTTTTAAGTATGGTTTGCCGGCAGAATCAGATCTTGTTTTTGATGTACGCTGTCTTCCGAACCCGTTTTATATTCCGGAACTAAAGCCACATACAGGACTGGATGCCTGTGTATTTGATTATGTTATGCAGTTTGAGCAGTCAAAAGGGTATGCGGAAAGAATGTTGGAACTTGTGGATTATACACTTCCTCTCTATCAGAAGGAGGGCAAAAGTCAGCTTGTTATTGCTGTAGGCTGTACGGGAGGAAAACACCGCTCTGTTTCTTTAACGAGAGTTCTTTACAATCATTTGCTTGAACAGGGGCAGCGAACTATAGTACATCACAGGGATATCAATAAGCATTAATGGTGGATAGTTATGTCATTTTCAAAAGAAACTAAAAAAGAAATGTGTTCGGCAGCAATATCAGGACAGTCTCAGATTCAGGCGTTAGCTTATGGAATGGCACTGTTTTCGAGATGTTTTTCTCCTAAAGTTATATCACTGATGACAGAATCAAAGCAGGCAGCAGAACTTTATGCTGAAACTATTTCAGCGTTGACGACAACTATAGTTGATACATCTGTATCATTGACAAGACGCAGGGGAGAGCAGAATCTTTATACACTTTCTGTTCCGGATACGAGAGATTGTGCCACAATATTTGACTATTTCGGTCATTCCGAAAAGGAACTTAGTCTTAGAATAAATCGGTCGAATATTGACGGAGATGAGGCAATACCGCATTTTCTTCGTGGAGTGTTTCTTGTTTGCGGAAATGTTACCGATCCTGAGAAGGATTATCATTTGGAATTTTCTGTTCCTCATATGAATCTTGCGTCTGACCTTATAAGGCTCATAGGAGAAATACAGGTTTTCAACTGTCAGCCAAAGTCGGTGCGCAGAAAGGGAAGCTATATAGTATATATAAAAGGCAGTGAAACAATATCGGACATTCTGACCTATATGGGAGCGCCTATGGCGGCATTGGAGATAGTACAACAGCGTATAGTAAAGTCAGTAAGAAATAAAGCAAATCGCCAGAGAAATTCCGATTTTGCTAACAGTTGTAAAACTGCTAATGCTGCGGCAAAACAAATACAGGCAATAAATGTTATACGGAATACTAAAGGACTTGGATATCTTTCTGATCAGATGAGAGAACTCGCTGAAATGCGTGAGCAAAATCCGGAACTAAGTTTGCGTGAATTGGGAGAATCGTTGAGTATACCTATAAGCAGGTCAGGAGTAAATCATCGTCTTATGAAAATAATGGAAATTGCGGCAGAATTGGAAGAGGAATTCAAGAAAAATGATATATAAATAACCGGAAAAGTAAACAATATCGCAAAACAAATATTTTGATTATAAGGGAGTGCCAAAAGGTGCTCCCGATTTTTTGTGAGATTTGACAAGTTGACAAACTGGTCTATTGGTGATAGACTAATAATAACAGGTCGATAGGCAATAGACTAATAAACAATATATCAATATTGGTAAGTAAGGGAGAAAAGTTATGAAAGATTTGAAATTAGGCGAAGTAGAGGAACTCTTTGCGGAGATAATATGGTCGAATGAGCCGCTGTCATCCGGCGAGCTTGTATGTCTGTGTTCAGAGAGACTCGAATGGAAGAAATCTACAACGTATACTGTCTTAAAAAAGCTTTGCTCAAAGGGTATTTTCAAAAATGAAAATGGTACAGTTTCATCTTTGATTACAAAAGAACAATATGAGTCTTTTCAAAGTAAACAGTTTGTGGACGAAACATTCGGAGGTTCATTACCAGCTTTTTTGGCAGCATTTACAAGACAAAAAAAGCTGTCATCAAAGGAAATAGAGGAAATTCGCCGAATGATCGAAGATTATGAGGAGGGAGAAACATGAGTTGGTTATTTTTGCTTGTTTTGAATATGAGCATTAGTGCAAGTGTACTGTTTCTGACAGTAATGCTGCTGCGTACAGTGCTTAAAAAGATGCCGAAAAGATATTTTTGCATACTTTGGGCAGTAGTGGGTGTGCGTTTGATTCTGCCGTTCACATTACCGCAGGTATTCAGTTTTTTGCAATCTACTGATGAAACGGCACATACAACGATTGTTTCAGAGACAGAAGAAATAAATGAACAGTCGCACATTTTGCCGGAAAGAGATGATACGTATAATATTGATGAATCAGAAACAAATATCGCTGCTGCATATTCTGATGAAAAAATATCTGCATATGTTGCATATCAAGGAGATAATAAACTATACAATGTTTTAGATGAAAACAGTAATTCTGTCAGCGTTGAAGGTACAATAACAAGTTCAGATGTTCAGCCGACAAAAACAGAATCGTTTCTTACATTTTCTTTCGGACAGAATATATGGGAGTTCATTTCTTTTGTGTGGTTGTCAGGTATTGCAGTAATTGCCTTTTATGTGGTATTTTCATGTCTAAAACTTAAGCATAATTTGAGGAATGCTATGCATGAACAGGACAACATTTATGTAAGCAGTTGTATCAATACCCCTTTTGTTTTTGGAATTCTTCAACCAAAAATATATCTTCCGCAAAATCTCAGTACTCAGGAACAGGAAATGATTCTGGCACACGAAAAATCTCATATAAATAATTTCGACCATTTTTCAAAGCCTTTTGCATTTTTGATTTTGATGATACATTGGTTTAATCCTTTGGTATGGGCTGCCTATTTCATGTTCTGCCGAGATGTTGAAATTGCTTGTGATGAAAGAGTACTTGCAGAAATTGGTAAGGATAAGAAAAAAACCTATGCATCTGTTTTGCTGCAATGCAGCTTACCAAGAAATCCCTCAGTTATTGTAACACCGGCATTTGGAGAAACAGCAGTAAAAGAAAGAGTTAGAGAAATTTTAAAATATCGTAAGCCGTCCAAAGCAGTAAAGTTATTTTGTGCTATTTTGATATTGGCAATGACTACAGCAGCATGTACAGTTCAAAGTCCTGTCGGTATAAAAGAAAGTGATGTAAGTTCAGAAAAAAACAATACAACGAATTCTTCTTCCAAAGAAATCAGAATAATGACAGAATATGAGCAGGAATTGTTTGATTTACAGAATAATATGTATGATCCGCCACTCAGCGTTACTTATCAGTCGGAAGAGCTTTCAAATATGGAATCAGATGCAGTAATATTTGATATTATTGATAAGTTAGCTGAGATGTGTTATCCTGATACTGATTCGGAAAAGAAAGTACAGCTTTATGAGGATGTTGTTTGGAAAAATGAAGAAGACTCTCCGTATAGAAAAATTATAGTAAATTATCTGATCCCCGAAACGGACAATGAAATATTAAGGCGTAGCCGAATTGCGGAATTTGTTGAGGAAATCAATGATATGCTGCCCGAGTTGAGAGTTTCACATATTGATGCTACAGAGGAACAGTTGATTTGTATTGCGGTTGAAGAAAAAATCAAAGCATATTGTAACGAAATGAATCTGGGTATAGGTACGTGTAGAGGCTACCTGAAAGGAGTGATTTTAGGTGATATAGACCCTGAAAGTCCACGTATAACTTTACCACAGGTACTTGATATTATTCAAAAAAGTTACATAGATGACAATGAAAAAATTAACAGGGGTCTATATATTTATTTAAAGTTGCTTGAGTTACAAAGTTCTCCTGACAGAGATTTTACAGGAAGTGGTGTATATGGTGATACTGAATTCTATCTGGCAGGGAAAAATGAGAAGCTTAGAATGGTTAAAGGATATGGAGGTTATGATTCTATAATATTTTCAAAAACATATGATGGTGTTACATATAGTGAAGAGTTATTGCTTGACGGAAGGTATATTTGCAGAGACAGCGTATACGATTTATTTTGGGTGAAAGGAAATACAAATGAACAGCCAAAAGAACCGGTCAACAAAATAGAACCTTCACAGGAAGCGGTCGGACTTTTAAAATTTACATCACATTTTGTGAATATTATGGCAGAAACAATTTGTTCCCGTCATCCAAATTTAACACAGGAACAGATGGATAAAATAATAATCTTATATGATATCGCTGCACCGTATCGTGGAAATTACGCCTACCAGATCAGTTTAGTTACAGGAGAAACTGATTCTTCCGCTCCGAAGCTGACATTAGAGGATGTAAGACGTATTATAGAAGAGTCCCCTGATAAACAGGAGGATAATATAGATGGCCGTTATTATAGTGTTAAGGACAAAAGATATAATATTATGAAAAGAATATATCAGATACAGTATTATCCTGATTGGACTGATGGTATTTATTATACATACTGGTTGGATGGCAATAGCCGCAAAACGAGAACAGAAGAAATTGTTATGGATAGTTCTGCCTTAAAAATCATCTATAACAGATATGACAAAGATGGTAAAAAGATATATACTGAAACACTATTTGGAACAGATTATAATAATAACTGATGAGATTGTGGTCTCACCGTTTCTGAAATGAAAAATATTATTGTCAAAAATTTGTGAGTGTGTTATAATGTAAAAAAATATGGAGGCTTTTAACAGTTAAAACAGTTTTATAAAAAGTTATAAAAATATGTTGACTTTTGTAGTTTTGTGATATTATACTAAATCAAAAGGTGGTGAGAAGTGTGATAAAAACTATAAAAGTCA
>CACXGC010000204.1 GCA_902767155.1 uncultured Ruminococcus sp.
GTACTTGAGCGAGAAGCCCCCACCTCTATAGGTGGGGGAGTATGTCACAAAGATATAAACATACAAAGACTACTCACTGCCGACACTTGAACTTTAATAGACTTTATGGTATGATTGAAACAGACTTAGAAGAAAGGTGAAAATAGTATGATTAAAAAGCTCAGGGAAAAGGCGGAAGAAATAAATAAAGCAAATAATACGGTGATCGAGCCAAAGAAAAATCTTGTACTTGTAATCGTTACAGCAGTTTGTTTTTTTGCTGTTCTTGTGGGAATTTATTTTTTTACAGGCGATATCAAGTATATTGTTGTTGCAGTTATATCTATGATTCCCCTTATCTTTTATGCGATATATTCATTTTTCAAAGAAAAACGGCAGAATAAAAGCTCTGAAAAGGATAAGCAGCAATTTCTTTCCGGTGCAAAATATCGCCAAAAGGAATGGAAAACAG
The DNA here is from genome assembly GCA_902767155.1 of uncultured Ruminococcus sp. Lineage (GTDB taxonomy): Bacteria > Bacillota > Clostridia > Oscillospirales > Acutalibacteraceae > UBA1213. The sequence goes on from CACXGC010000204.1 coordinate 452, forward strand.
CCTATTTAAAGTATAAGGAAACCCATAATTTTGAAACTGTCAGTACAAAAGGAATGATACACGATCTGAAGAAAAAATATCGCAAGCATGACTTTGTATGTATCAGATTCGGAATTCTTCTGACTATCGGATCAGTATTGATTCTTTTTATTGCGAATACAGAACTAAAGAATAAAGTAATAGCAATTTTTGGGATACTTTTCGGCGTAGTAATTTTTTCGATAGGGCTTAATGGTCTGATATCAGGTCCTGTACAACAATTTCAGAAACAGCAGACAGATCTGACAGAAATTGAAAGATCATATGTAAAAGGAAAGATGTTATCGTTTGGTAATAATGGCATCAACATAGGCAGCAGTTATATTGTAATATACACTCAAAAGAATGTATTCGCCATTGATAACAATTCTGTACAGGATATGACAAGAAAAATGGTTCGTGTAAAACAATACGAAGACAATCTCTACTCGGGGCAGGAGTATAGGTACTATGTCAGCCTTATATACAAAGCCTCTGACGGAAAAATAAAAACAATCAATGTCCGTTTGGATGAATTCCAGTGTGAAATGATGATTTCAGAATTTAACAGGAGATTTTATCCGGAAATAAAGTATGAAAGCACTACTATGGAAACAGCGGAGAACTCTGTAGCAATATAGCTTTAGATTGTGAAAATATGTCAACCATTTTTTTTCTGAGAGTTAAGTGTTCTGCTCAGATGTTGGTATGTTGCGGCGGTGTTTTGGATGTAATAATGACAAATTTTTTTGGCAATGTCCTCCATTTACAATTGCTTTTATCTGCCTTTGTAAATATTTATGTAAACACGCTCTATCAACGATATTGATAAAGAACCCGAAAAAGGGTCTTTGCATACAGTTAGAGAATAACACCTGCTGGTGATTCCTGATTAAGCATGACAACTCGTACAGTATCAACGAGAATTTTATGTTTCGGAGCTGTCATTATTTTTAAACTCCAGAATAGATTGAAGGTTGTCAATTATCAGTTGTTGTGCTGAACGGTTATAAACGACAACTCTTGTTTTTGTAATATTTTTTATGTTTTTTTGCTGCAATATGCGCTTTTTTAATTTTCCAACACTTGCCACAGTACAGTTCTTTTGGAAAAAACTTTTTGAAGTCCTATAATGTATTTTAGTAACATATTTTGATATTGTCAAGGAAAAAAGCGGTATGTGGAATTTTTGAAGAGCAAAAAGAATACTCAAAATTGCGTAATGGTTACTTAGCTATTCCTGAGCCGGATAAAATTATCTCGACTCATAAGACTGAAAATGATTCGGAAATAAAAAATTTTCTGTGCACAATGCTCATTTCTGCCGGAACGCCGGCATTTTCTATTTATATAGGATTGACACGTGCAGAAAGATTGTATTATAATGTTTCCGTCGAAAACTAAAAAGAGTGACCTGCTCCCACTCCTGCGTTTAGCTCGAAAGTTAGGAATTATTGCAAATTCGGATTAAAGCAGAAAGGAGACTTTTGCATATGAGTAAATTAAAGAGCATAACAGAAGCTATAATACGGTATTTATACTGTATAGTAAGAACTGTAAAAAAATATACTGTTAAAGCAGCTGCATTTGTTATTGCAATGTTACTGATGACAGGAAGTTTCTTGGAATGTTATGCACCGACTGTCAGCGCCGATGAAGATACCGAAGTCTATTGCAATCAGAGCCTTGAACTTTATCCTGAGGGTAAAACAGCAGAAAAAACTGTAGTTCTCAATGGTGTAATGCCAAAGAACGCTTCTGTAAAAGCAGTTGATGTGACTGATAATTTTATCGACCGGAACGGCTGTACAGATATTTCGGAAGATAATCCGAACGCATCACTTCTTGCCGCTTATGACATTACCATAACTCATGGAAAAAATGAGTATCAACCCGATAAGGATAAGCCTA
>CACXGC010000205.1 GCA_902767155.1 uncultured Ruminococcus sp.
AGTCAACAAAAAGTCAGCCTTACGGCTGACCGGCAATTCATCCCCGACCTATAGAGGTCGGAGTCTTCTTGCCGCTTTAGGATAAAACTATTTTTGATAAAAAACTGATTAGACGTTGAAAAATTGCTCACTTTGTCTTATAATAATCGGGTAGATAGTTTATTATACAAATAAAAGAAAGGGAGATCACTAATTTATGGAAATAAGAAAAATTGATGCATCCGTAATTACATCAACTGTGAAAAAGCTGTATACTGACATGAATTACTTTATCGGAGAGGATATTCTTGAAGCTCTGAATAATGCTCATAATAACGAAACAAATTATATCGGAAAAAATGTCTTGTCACAGCTGATTGAAAATAATCGTATCGCTGCAAATGAAGAAGTTCCTATTTGTCAGGATACCGGAATGGCTGTACTCTTTATCGAATACGGTGAAAGAGTAGTAATTGAAAACGGCAGCTTTGAATCTGCTGTTCAGGAAGGTGTCAGACAAGCTTATATAGACGGATATCTCAGAAAATCTGTTGTTGACGACCCTATATTTGACCGTGTTAATACAAGGGATAATACACCTGCTATAATATATACTTCTATCGTACCCGGTGATAAAATAAAGATACTCGCCGGCTGTAAAGGTTTCGGCAGTGAAAATATGTCTGCAATAAAAATGCTCACTCCATCCGCCGGAATAGAGGGCGTAAAGAAATTTATACTTGATACTGTACGTTATGCCGGTCCTAATCCCTGCCCTCCTATCGTTGTAGGTGTAGGAATAGGCGGTACTTTTGAAAAGGCTGCAATGCTCGCAAAAAAAGCTACACTCAGACCCATAAATACACAAAATCCTGACGAGCGTTATGCTGCTCTTGAAAATGAACTGTTATGTGAAATAAACAAAATGGGATTTGGTCCTGCCGGACTTGGCGGTGATAATACTGCACTCGGAGCAAATATTGAATACTTCCCGACACATATTGCCGGAATGCCTGTAGCAGTAAATATATGCTGCCACGCCGCAAGACATAAAGAAACTGAAATATAAGTACTAAACCCACAAGTGACAAAAATAAATCTACGGAGGAACAAAATGAGTAAAAAAATATTTCTGCCTTTGACAGATGAAGTTATAAAAGACCTTAAAGCCGGTGAAAGCGTATTAATTACCGGCTCCATGCTCACCGGAAGAGATGCCGCACATAAAAGATTGTATGAACTTATCGAAAAAAACGAATCACTTCCGGTTGATATAAACGGCGAAGTTATTTACTATGTAGGTCCTGCACCGGCAAAACCCGGTCATGCTGTAGGTCCTGCTGGTCCGACTTCAAGCTACAGAATGGACAAATACACGCCTGCTTTGCTTGACAGAGGTCTGAAAGGCATGATCGGAAAGGGAATGAGAAATAAAGATGTCGTCGATTCAATGATTAAAAACGGCTGTGTTTATTTTGCGGCTATAGGCGGCGCTGCTGCTTTGATTTCCCACAGCATAAAAAAAATTGAGACACTCGCCTATGAAGACCTCGGAACAGAAGCTATTTACCGATTTTATGTAGAAGACTTTCCGGCAATTGTCGCAATTGATTCTCAGGGAAACAGTGTACTCGTTACAGAATCACAAACACATTGATAAACGCACTGTACGCAAACTAAGCTTAATGAAATAAGTCACTGAATTACTCTTATTCATAAAAAAACAAGCCGGGGCTGTCAATTGCCCCGGTATATTTATTTTTCAGGCAGTTCGTCACAAAATGATACATATAAGTCCATTACAGCCTTCGTTTATAATTCTTTCTATCGTTTCCTTTACTTTAGTACGTGCATCAGACGGCATACGGTAAAGCTTATTATGAAGTCCTTCGTTTACAAGTTCGTGCAGTGATTTTCCGAATATATTTGATTCCCATATTTTAGTCGGGTCATCTTCAAATTCTTTCATAAGATATGCAACCAGTTCTTCTGACTGCTGTTCTGAACCGACAATAGGCGTTATCTCTGTTTTTATCGTAGTTTTCATCATATGCACACTTGGGGCATTTGCTCTTAGCCTTATACCATATCTTCCGCCCTGTTTGATTATTTCAGGCTCTTCAAGTGTAAGTTCCTCCATTGACGGCATAACAATTCCGTACCCTGTTTCGTTTACATCATTATACGCCTGACGTATTCTCTCAAATTCGGATTTTAGTGTAGAAAGCTCCATCATCGCATCAAGTACTGCTCCCTCATCTTCAATATCCAAACCAGTTTTCTCTCCAAGTACACGATAAAAAAGTGATGGATCAAGTTCTACTTTAAGCCTTGCTCTGCCTGCTCCAAGATCAACTGAACTTGTTTCTGCAAACATCACATATTCACATTTCCTTATCTTATCGGCAATGTCTGCCGCATCTTTTATTCTTCCTGCACCTTTTGCAGACTCCTGTATCGTTCCGAAAACTGCTTTTCTCAGCCAATGCTCCTGTTCAAGTGAAGATACCCATTTCGGCATATCTACCTTGATTTCTTTCACGGGAAATTCAAACAATACTCTGCCAAGAATTCGTTTTATTTCATTTTCATCCAAATCCATACAACTTACCGGCTCTATATGAACACCATATTTTTCACTCATCTTCTTTGCAAGTGAAACCACTCTTTCCGACTGAGGATCAGTAGTATTCAGAAGTACAATAAACGGCTTGTTAAGTTCCTGCAATTCCTTTATAACTCTTTCCTCTGCTTCTTCATATTCTGCTCTGTCTATATCACTTATACTTCCGTCTGTAGTTACTACAAGACCTATCGTTGAATGATCTGTAATAACCTTTCTTGTTCCGATCTCTGCCGCCATATTGAAAGGTATTGCTTCCTCAAACCATGGCGTTTTTACCATTCGTGGAGTTTCTCCCTCTATATATCCTAATGCGCTTGGAACTATATAACCTACACAGTCGATCATCCTGACACGAAAGGCTGATGTGTCGTCAAGCTTTATCTCTACTGCGTCTTCCGGTATGAATTTAGGCTCTGTCGTCATGATAGTTCTGCCGGCTGAAGACTGCGGCAATTCATCAGTTGCTCTTTCCCTTTGTGCCTGATTTTCAATATTCGGAATAACAAGCGTGTCCATAAACCTCTTTATAAAAGTTGATTTACCGGTTCTGACAGGACCGACTATTCCAAGATAGATATCTCCGCCGGTTCTCTTTGAAATATCTCTGTAAATATTCATTTCTTCCATTATCCCATCCCCCTTTACATCGGTATCAATATCATTCCACGTGCTTGTATAACATCGTCCGTCATCTGATTTTCAAGTTTCAATGCATCTACAGAAGTACAATAAAGCTGTGCTATATTCCATAAATTTTCACCCGCATCAGCATAATACAATGTAAGTGCCGCTGTACCGTCCTTCTCCCTTAATCTGTTTTCCGGTGCTTCTGCTGACGTTACCGCACGGCATGAACTGTTTTCATAAGCGGTACATCTCATTCTTATATCTATTTTCAAATCAACCGTATTATCTCCCGTAATTCTGAAATTTACTGCTGAAACAGTTATCTCAGCATTTGCCGCTGTATTTTGTGTGCGACACGATATATCAGGCGTGAGAATGAAATCCGCCGCTTTTTCTGCACAAAACGGCATACCGTCCTTATCCAGTGCAAACATACAACAATTAAGCTTGCCTTTTATACTCAGTTTATCGTTTTCGACTACAGGAATATAGTTTATCCCCTCACACCACAGATCTATAACTTTAGTTATACCGTTATCCGCAGTATTTATTTCACTTTTAACAGAAGCGTTCATTTCCGAATATGAGATAAGTTTCCTTACAGGAACTGTCTGAAAACCAAGCTGTATTTCATATGATGTTGAATAGGCATCGTCTACAAGATCGACAGCTTTTTCTTCATAAGCGAAAACCAGTGCACAAAGCCTTGCATCCAATGTAACAAGTGTACTGCTTGCATCATATTCTGATTTTAAAGATACATCGGTACTTAGTACATCTACCGAAATGTCGTTATTTGTACTTTCCTTTATACCTGGAACATCAATTATCTGACTTATTGGAATGTTGAAAGAAATATGATCCTGTGTTCCTGTTTCGATATCAGTCACATACAATATTCTGAGAACTGCCTCGCCTTTAAGCATAAGTTTGTCGTCAATTGCACGGCAATCATCAAGACATATTATAAGCTCCGAACGGAGAATACTCTCAGGTGACGGCTTTCCCTGACCGATATCAAGTACTTCACTTATTGAAAACTGTTGTGAACCTATACCGCATAAATTGCTTACTGTTTCGGTATGTTTACGCTGCTGTATGTCTTTTCCTTCAATATCGGTGCAATACTCCTGTGTTCCCTTTGTATATACGTTAGCCATGACAGTAAATGCACCATGAATGTCAAGCCTTCTTGGACTAACTGCACGGCAATTCAAATATTCCGGCTTTACTCTTACTGATGATGCCATGTCAGGGGATGTACTTTTGAGATCAAACGAACATGAAAAAGGCGTTGTATGTTCGCAGCAGCGTATTGCCTGTTTTTTACTGTCAAGATAGTAAAGGCGTATAACTGTCACTCCATCTACATCGAGCCGATTTCCCGTAATCGTTCTTGATGTAATGCTCGGACACATTCGACATTTAAGTATCCTTTCTATATCCGGACAGTAATCCGGCAGACTGATATCAAGATCAACAGGCTGTTCCGAATTTGCCGAAAGTATGGTTTCGCATACGGAACAATACTCCTTTTTCAATGAATATTCCATAAATAACCCTCTCCTACTTTTGAATTCTATGCATTTATATTCCCATCACGATACAATTATTCCACAAGCATAAAAAAACGGATGAATCCCTCTTTTCAAAGAATTCATCCTCATTGTGTAACATTTATCGGTTGTTTACATTTTCCGGATACAGGTCATGATGTGCCAGTCTGTCCCATGCAAGCTCTTCCCATTTTGTTCCCGGCTTTCCATAATTGCAATACGGATCAATCGAAATTCCTCCACGTGGAAGAAATTTTCCCCACACTTCGATATATTTCGGATTCATGAGTTTTATCAGGTCTTTCATTATGATATTCACGCAGTCTTCGTGAAAATCGCCATGATTGCGAAAACTGAAAAGATACAGCTTAAGCGACTTACTTTCCACCATTTTTTCCGCCGGAATATATGAAATATATATCGTGGCAAAATCAGGTTGTCCTGTGATTGGACAAAGACTTGTAAACTCCGGACAATTGAACTTCACAAAATAATCATTATCGGGATGCTTGTTCGGAAACGTTTCCAATACCGACGGATCATAATTCTGACTATATGTTGTATTCTTATTTCCGAGCAGTGATATAGTACCTTTTTCGTTTTCGTTTCTTCCCTCTGCCATAATCATCCCTCCAGAATCGGGTCAGTAAGACCGTTGGCTTTAAATGCTGCAATCCTGTCACGGCACGTTCCGCAAAGCATACATGGTTTTTTCGAACCTTCGTAACAGCTCCATGTAAGTTTGTACGGAACATTTATCTTCAATCCTTCGGCTACTACCTGTGATTTACTTTTGCCTATAAATGGCGCTTCAATGTGCAGCACGTTTCCGCTTCCAAGATAAATTGCTCTGCCTATTGCCTCGTTAAATTCGTCACTGCAATCAGGATATGCATTTCCTGCTGCATCGTCACCGTGTGCGCCGTACCATATTTCACTGCACCCATTGGATAAAGCTATACTTGCGGCACAAGACAAAAACAAACCATTACGAAAAGGTACATATGTCGTAACAGGATTTCCTCCGGTTTTTTTAAGCTGTTCCGAATATGTTTCTTTAGGTATTTCCTTTGAAGAAGATGTCAGCAATGAACAATCAGAACCGACAAATATCGGTTGCAAATCCAGTTTCTGATGTTTTACACCATAATATGCTGCAATCTTTTCTGCTGATTCAAGTTCACGAAAATGTTTCTGCCCGTATGAAACTGACAAAGCCATTACTTCACCTGCACCATACTTTTTTACTGCCAACGCAAGACATGTTGTACTATCAATACCACCGCTGAATAAAACTAACGCCTGCATTATATAAAATTCACCTCAATCAAATTTTACAAGATCTTTCAATTCTTTACTTTCACGGAACTTTCCATTAAAAACGGATGTAACCGTCTTTGAAGAGATATTTCGTATTCCCCTTGCGGTCATGCAACTGTGCGAACCGCTTATCATGACAGCAACGTCAGGTGTTCCGGCAGCAATAGATATTATCTCGGCAATATCTTTTCCAAGTCGTTCCTGCAATTGCAGACGTTTCGACGCCATATCACATATACGAGCTATTTTACTTAGTCCAAGCACTTTCCCATGCGGAATGTACGCTACATTCACTTTCATATCATACATAAGCGCCATATGATGCTCACAATAGCTGAAAACTGTTATATCTTTCATGACAACAGTCTGCTCAGAATTTTCATCCTCAGGCACAGAAAATGTCTTACCAAACATTTCCGCAATTTCTTCATTGCTGTATGCTGTTCCCTCAAGAACTTCTGCCAACATTCTCGCTACTCTTGCCGGTGTTTCTTTCAGTCCTTCTCGTTCGGGATCTTCGCCTATAGCTTTAAGAATCCCTGCTACATGATATTCTATTGCATTAATATCCATTTCAAACCCCTCTCATCTCAGGCGGCCATATATATTTGTGAAGTTGTAACTGTAAGCGCACGTCATTCAATTTGTGAGATATCATGAATTCTACTATCTCTTTTGGATCAATCTCCGAAAATACAGGGCTGAAATAAACATGGCAGCGTTCACAAAGTGAGTATGTATTTATGATTTCCTCAGCTCGAATAAGATCTTCCATACTTCCTGCCACAAATTTCACAGTATCATTTTTCGCAAGAAAAGAAAAATTCTCTTTATCCATAAATTTTTCCATTCCGCTAAACGGAAGTTTATAATCCATTGTAAAAACAGGTCTGTATTTTCTCTCTGCAAGTTCTTTCAAAGATATACTGCCGTTGGTTTCTATCTCTACACAGAGATTATTCTGCAAAAGAAGGTCAGTAAGCTGAAAAAGTTCCTTTTGCAACAGAGGCTCTCCTCCTGTAAGTGTAACATTACGTATACCTGTACTAATAACCCAATCGACAATTTCCTGCGCAGAAAACTGTACAGCAGACGTGTCTTTGCAATTTGCCCATTTCGTATCGCAATATGAGCAATTCAGATTGCAGCCTTTGAAACGTATAAAAACAGCGGTTTCTCCTGCTCTTGTACCTTCTCCGTTTATACTTATGAATTTTTCGGCTACGGGAAACATAATATCACTCCTCATATACTGCACAATTATCAGGTGTTTCGTAAACCGTTACACATTTTACAGGCAATCCCTGTTCTTTCAGCTTGCAAAAAAACATTTCCGCAAAATTTTCCGCTGTCGGACGAACTCCAATTTCTATAAGTCGAAAACCCTCTTCTTTCAGAGCAGAAACAGTATTTTCTTTAAGAGAGCCTTTCTCAAATATCAGTGCATGATCGAAACCGTCAGCAAGACCACGGACAATTTTCTTGAAATCTCCGAAATCTATTAACATACCTCTTTTTTCACCTGTCTGCTGTAGTTCTTTTCCGCTTATAACTACCTCGATGACCCAATGATGACCGTGTATATTCGCACACTTTCCGTTATAGCCGGCAAGAAAATGCGCACTGTCAAACGATGCCGATACTTTCAGCTTATACATATATTCACCTGCTAAAAAATGCACCTGCATATGCAGATGCACCCGTAATAGTAATAACAAAAAATCTTTTGCTGATTCGGATGCCCTGGTTTTTTTTAACGACAGGATGGCGCAAACGAACTGTCGGGTAAATCATATTATAACATAATTCTTGATTTTGTCAACCAACTAAGTAAAAAATTAAGTATCTTCAAATCTTAGCTGAACTGTTTTCCCGTCAAAACCACATTCTGTACACGGAAATATTTTCCTTGCAGTATCAAGCCCTTCCTCCGGTTCTTTTACCGCCGGACTGAAATGTGTAAGCCACATACATTTTACATCAGCACGTTTTGCAATTTCTGCTGCTTCGCTGTAAAGCATATGACCGGCTTTTTTAACTTTTTTCAACTTTTCCGTATCGTAATGAAGTCCTTCACAAATAAATAAATCAGCATTTTTTGCATTATCAACTATACTATCAGTCGGTCTTGTATCTGTACAGTAAACTAACTTTATGCCTTTTCTTTCACCGTCTGATACCATATCGTATGTATATATTCTGCCCTCATATTCTGCCTGTCCTGATTTTCTCAGCGGTCCCCATAATAACATTGGTACTTCATTAAGCTTTGCCTTTTCCGTATTAAATTTTCCTTTTCTCGGAAGATAAAATCCATATCCGAGACAATCAACACTATGCTGTACCCAAAAGGGAGTTACAATAAGCTCACCGCACGAAAAAGAAAAAGTTTCCTCCTGCTCTATAAATTTCATATCAAAGGGCAGGTTTGGAGCAATTACACACAAGCTTTTTACAACTTGTTCCAAACCTTTCGGTCCAACAAAGGTAACAGGTTCTTCACGTCCTTCATTTCCCATAGATAAGAGCAGTCCCGGTAATCCGGAAATATGATCTGCATGAAAATGCGTTATGCATATCATATCTATCGGCTTGAAACGTGCCCCTATGTTTTTCATTGCTATCTGAGTTCCCTCTCCGCAATCTATGAGAACAGAACGTCCTCCGCAATGCAGCAAACAGGATGTCAGCCAGCGATCTTTAAGCGGCATCATTCCGCCGCATCCGAGCAGTGACACATCAATCATCGGTATTATCCCCATTTCCGAATAATTCTTCGCAAAAATTTTCAAGTTCCTCTTTCGTCATAAGACAGCCAAGTATCTGCATTAATGAATTTGCAGTCATATTTTCAGGAAGAGATAGTTTTTTCTTGAGAACCTCACGTTTTCGTGCAGAATATTCTCCGCCGCTGAGTCCCAAAGCGAACATATCTGCTTTTGTTATCTCATTTTGCAATCTCACATTACTATCATCAACAGTACAATGTGCGCCGGATAAAGCAATAGCATTTTTCAGTATATCATCAGATATTCCCTCAACTCCAAGTTTTCCTTCTTTTGATGCTTTATCTTTGCGGCGTTCCTTCCCGAAAATGTCTGGAATATACGCATGAAAAACTTTTTCCTTCGGAATACAGCCTTTCAAAAAATTACGTATAACAAAACCTGCGCCGTCACTATCCGTCAGTATCAGTATACCACGCTCGGCAGCAAGACGACGTATAAGCATCTGTTTTTCCTTATTTTTAAAAATTCCGAAGCCTTCTGTTGTCAATATCAGTCCATCAATAAAATTTTCCAAACGTATCTTGTCATATTTTCCCTCTACTATAACTGCCTCTTTTACACGTATCATACACGCCCGTCCTTCTTTACGATAAGCAGCATCTTTGCAACTAATGTTTCTATAAGCGTCTGAGAATCTGCTCTTGTACTTTTCAGTTTCATATCTGTGTCAAGTATCACATCAAGTATTTCTCTTAGCGATTCGGTAGAAAAACGTCTTACATTATTGGCGGCATTTTTCAGAACAAAATCTCTCCTGCCATACTGAAAGTCTGACGCTGCATCAGAAATTGTCTTTCCTGCCTCTGCCGCCGCACGCATACGATACATATCAATAAATGCGGAACTCAACACCGAAAGTATAATTTCTGAACGCTCATTCTGCCCGAACAGAATCTGCAACTGACGATATGCCCCATTGAAATCATTCTTTGCAATACAATCTGAAAGCGCATATATCCTTGCCTCCATATTTTTAACGCAAAGCATATTTATAATTTCTTCGGTAATTTCCTTTCCGTCAGCATAACTGCAAAGCTTATCCGTTTCATTTTTCAAAGCAGTAAGATCTGTTCCCACTCTTGATACTATTTTCGAAGCATTTATCTGTGTAAGTTTACATCCTTTTTTTTCACACCAAGTTACAAGCTGCTTTTCAACAGCTACTTCTCCCAACTTGTTAAGCTCCAAAACTGTACCGTATTTTTCCGAAAATGCAACAAATTTTCCGAAACGGTTTGTACTTTTCTTTCCTGTAGTTTTCTTATTTGAATCCGGGCTGTATGTCAACATAGAAAAAATCAGTACAGTAGTTGGCACAATGTCTGAACAAAAAGCCTCAAGCTGTTTATAATCTCCGTCAGACAGGGCATTTATCTCGTAATCCGTTACACAGACACATTTCTTATCAGACATTACAGGAAGCTGGTCTGCCGCATCAAAAATCTGTTCAAGAGGCGTGTCAGCATTAAATCTGAAATAATCAAACTCTTCTCCGCTTTTTCCAATCGTTTTTTTGACAAGCGATTCTGTATACTTCTTAACAAAATATTTTTCTTCTCCGTAAATCAGATATAATCCTGACGGTTCTTTTGATGTCATTTCCTTTTTGAAATCAAGTTCGCTTAGCTTAGCCAATAGCCTTCTCTCCTCATTGTAAAACTTTCATCATTATAGAAACGTATTCCTATATTCCCATCGTTCAGCGTAAAATAATATTCTCCGATCTTCGGAATACGAAACGGTAAGGAAACACCCGAAAGGATAATATTTTCAGAATGAATCCTGTCTGCATTTTTTAGTTTTCCATCACATATCAAAATATCCGTATTATACCATTCCGGTAAAAGTTCGCCGCAATTTATCCCACTTGTACATATAAGTATCTTCTTACTGTAAAGTTCAAAATATATTGCAGTTCCACTGTTTGTATGATAAACTGAAACCGCTGTTTTAGGCAGATATACAGTTTCTATTGAACCGTTTTTTCCTGATATCACTTTGTCAGCATTTCCAAGCATCGACAACAATGTTTTTTTCTGGCGCTCTTCTTCAAAAATATGTACTGTTCCTATTTCATACGTTTTCAGTATCTTTTCGGCAAACGCGGATACTTCTTCTTTGCGGTCATGAATCAGAAGATAGTCTACATGATTTACTGCCAAATCGTTAAGGTAACTTGTAAGTCTTGTATAACCTTCACTGCCGCCGCATGATAATACAGCTGTCGATTCACTTTCTGTCATAACAACAGTAATACCTTCGCCGCAGTCAATAATCTCCAGCTTTACACTATCCTTTTTGTATTCATATTCGACAGCGGTTCCGATTGAAAATGTACCTATTACTGCAAATGCACAAACTACTGCCATAAAACTTCTTTTTCCATTCCAGAAAGAAACTATTGTTGTGACTATAACAGCAGATATCAGAATACAAACAGGAACATATTCCCCCGATAACTTTATGACAGCAAGTGGCATATTCCCTACTATATTTACCGCATTTATAACATACCTCGCCATTATTTCACACAGCAATGCAAGCGGCGATGTAAAAAACGGGAATATCCTGCTCATATCTGACAACACCATTAGAAAAGAACAAATTATCAGAACGGATACACCAAAGCTTACCATCAGGTTACTGAGCAAAGCATAAAGCGCAAAACTTTTGAAAAAAAACAGAATAAACGGCGTTGTAAAAAGTATGGCACTGGCAGATACTGTCATTACGGAGAAAAACGCTCTGACAGGATACTCGGTCATCTTTATCCACTTTCTACATTCTTTGTCAACCGGATAAATTTTTCCGATAATCTTACCGTACAACACCGGATGAACAACAGCAATACCCGCAGTGGAAAAAAATGACAGAATAAAACCTATATCAAGCGCTGTATACGGGTTAAGGAAACAAATTATCAGCGCCGCTAATCCGAGTGAATTGAGCGTATCTGTTTTGACTATGGCAGAAGCCGCAAACAAATACAATATCAGCATAATTCCGGCTCTTACTACAGATGGAGTAAATCCCGCTACCGCCATGTATGCAAATACAAATACCGGACATATAAAACCGGCAACACGCTTTCTTCCTCCGGTCAGAAATTGCAGCAATATCAGCATTATGTTAGTAATAACTGAAAGATGATAACCTGATACAACTATTATATGAGACAATCCTGCAGAACGGAAAGCCTCCTGTTTATCTGACGAAAGAAGATTTTTCTCTCCCAAAAGCAAAGCTGAAACAAAATCCGAACAATCTTTCGGAAGTTCTTTTTCTATAATGTGAGACATTGTTTTTCTCAGCATCAATGCATAAAAGAAAATAGGCTTGTCATAATTTTTAAAAACACGCAATTCGCCTTGTGTATCAATACTCCCACAAAGATAATTTCGTCTTGATATCTGATAAAATCTGTAACTGTCATCCGATGGCGGATAAAAATATACTGTTGCTTTAACAGTATCAAACGCATCTGCATCAATTTTCTTAACGGAAGACATAAGTATTTTCGTATGCTGTACCACATTTTCAGCCTCTATGCGCTCAGTATCAAGCTTATAGTAATATCGGTCATTTTGTCGGTACGGCAATTCGCATATTGTCCCTGTCACAACAGCTTTTTTTCCGTGTAAATTATCCACAGGTGATATATATACTCCGTTGAATATCAGTACACCCAACATTGCTGCCATTGTTGTCATACAAACAGCAGCTACCGCACTATGTTCCCGTAAAAACGGCAGACAGATGCTCAACACAGATAATAAAGCTGCCACGCCTATGAAAATTATACAAAATCCCTCATCAAGCAACAAAGCGACCGCTGATGCAGCAAAATATGTAAATCCTATAACTGCAAGCGGTCGTTTCATTTTCTCACCCTGTTATCAGCACATTTCAACATTGAGTTTCTTTCCGCCCAAAAGGTGGAAATGCAGATGGAAAACCGTCTGTCCTGCATCTGCACCGCAATTTGAAACAACACGATACCCGTTTTCGGAAATTCCAAGTTCTTTTGCCAGCTTTGAAGCAACCTCGAAAATATGTGCAACAACCGCACTATTTTCTGCTGTGATATCACTCATGCCTGAAAGGTGCATTTTCGGTACTATGAGAACATGAACCGGCGCCATAGGATTTATATCCTTAAAAGCATAAACCATATCGTCCTCATAAACTTTTGATGAAGGTATTTGTCCTTTAATAATTTTACAGAATAAACAATCCATTTGAAAATTCTCCTTTACGAATTATTATTTTTAAGCATTTCTTCGGCATAGTCAAGAGTTGCCTGTGTTATTTCAACTCCGCCTATAATACGTGCAAGTTCATTACGCTGACCATCATGGTCAAGAAAAGTAACATTTGTATAAGTTTTTCCGTCAGATACAGTTTTAACAATCTTAAAATGACTGTCCGCTAATGATGCTATTTGTGCGAGATGAGTAACACATAACACCTGACGGCTTTTTGAAACTTCTTTAAGCTTGAAGCCGACTTTCTGTGCAGCACTTCCGCTGATACCGGTATCAACTTCATCAAAAATAAGGGTGTCAATATCATCTTTGCCTGCAAGAACATTTTTTATAGCAAGCATCATTCTCGAAAGTTCACCGCCGGAAGCTATTTTTGCTACCGGTTTGGGAAGCTCTCCGGGATTTGTGGATATAAGTATCTCTATACGGTCACAGCCGTTATTATTAAGTTCGCACTGCTCCTGTTTTATAACTAATTCAACATTCGGCATATCAAGATAAGTCATTTCCCGCTTTACAGAATCTTTGAACTCTTCAGAAACTTTCTTTCTTTTTTCCGACAAAGCTGATGCAAGCTTTTCTGCCTTCTCTTTTGCCTTGTTGCAATTTCTCACAAGTTCTTCCCTGTTCTCGTCAAACTTTTCAAGATATGACAATTCTTTTTTTGCCTTATCAAGAAATTCCAGCATTTCTTCAATACTTGCTCCATATTTTTTCCCCAGTGTATATATAAGATCGAGACGTTCTTCTATTTCGTCGGGATCATCACCTTCATTGTCAGCAGAAGCTATCATTGAAATTATTTCTTCACGGCAGTCTTCAAGTTCATAAACAGCACTTTGCAAACGTTTTGTAACAGTATCAGTTTCAGGCATTACATCAGCTATATCGGAAAGCCTGTCACACGCCATTTCGAGCAGACTCAATGCACCGTCATTTTCTTCTCCGCCATTAAGATACTCTTGTGAACAATTTAACGCAAATGAAATTTTTTCACGGTTTTCAATCATACGTTTTTTTTCCGTTAGCTCTTCATATTCGCCAACATAAAAATCCGCCTGTTCCAGCTCATCAACCTGATATCGCAGAAGATCTATTTTTCTTGCCCTTTCGCTTTCGTCAATTGAAGCTTTGTTCAGTTCTGAACGTAAACGTGAATATTCCCGATAAGCATCTCTGTATCCCGAAAGTTCTTCTTCCAGTTCTCCAAGCTTGTCGATATATGTTATATGCAATTCCGGAGACATCAGCTCATAACTTGCGTGTTGCCCATGAATGTCTATCAGATACTCTCCAAGTCCTTTAAGAACGCTTACTGTTGTCGGGCGACCATTGACACGACATTTTCCCTTGCCGCTTAGAGTAAGCTCTCTTTGTACCAACACAGAACCATCTTCTTCAGGCTGAAAACCATATTCTTCAAGTGCACTCATTGCTCTTTCTGACAAATCTGTAAACTCAGCACTGACAAAAGCATTTTCTGCTCCACTGCGTATAAGGTCACGTGAAGTTCTGTTCCCCAGAATAGCATTTATCGAATCTATAACGATAGATTTACCGGCACCTGTCTCACCTGTCAGCACATTCAATCCTTCGGTAAAATCTATCGTTGTTTTTTCAATCACCGCAATATTTTCAATATACAAATTTCTAAGCATTATTCCTGCCCCTTGATTATACTATAGGATTTTTCCCGGATATAAGTTTTTTAAGTTCTGCAACAAGGCTCAATGCTCCTGCATCTGTCCTATGGGCAACAAAAATAGTATCATCGCCGGCAATAGAACCCATAACTCCTACACGTCCTGTTGCATCAAGGGCTGCACAAACTGCCTGAGCCATGCCGCTGCGTGTCTTTATAACAACCAGATTATGTGCACACTCCACACCTGTAACAGCAGTAGTGAAAAGATAGGAATGAGATTCTTCATCAACAGGTGTTATTGATTCTGCCGCATAGCGATAACTGCCGTCATTTCCAAGAACTTTTATCAGACGCATTTCCTTGATATCTCTTGAAACAGTCGCTTGTGTAACATTGTAACCGTCTTTACGAAGAAATTCAAGTAATTCAGACTGAGTTTCAATACTGTTATTTTTTATCAGTTCCAGAATTCTGGATTGCCTGAGTGTTTTCATTTCTACTCACCTTTCTCTGCAAATTTGTCATTCAAAACACGATAAAATGATCTTTCCTTGAGATCAATGAATTCCGCCTCAAGTTCGGCAGAAGTTACCATAACAGTATCTGTTTTTCTCAGTATAACAGTTTTTGCTCCGTCTATAGTGAGAAAAACTTCTGTATTATCATCACACGAGGCACGTATAACAAGCTCAGATGAATGATCGAAAATGACCGATCTTGCAAATAATGAATGTGGGCAAATAGGAGTCATGACGATACATTTCATAGTAGGCTCAACAACAGGACCACCCGCTGCAAGCGAATATGCACTTGAACCGGTCGGCGTACATACTATTAGACCATCAGAACGATAGTTGCACATATAATCCTTATCCAATGAAACATCAATATCAATAAGTCTTGACAAAAGACCCCTTGATATTACTGCATCATTTATCGCATAAAACTTTTTGGTACCATTTACGCTGCTGTGTACCACTCTGAGCATCATACGTTTTTGTATAGAATAATCACCAGTACTAAGCTTATAAAGCATATCAAGTTCGTCCGGTTCAAGTCCGGCAACAAACCCGAGTCTTCCCATATTTATACCCAAAAGCGGCTTATGTAGCGGTGCTGCATGGCGTGCTGCGTGCATGATCGTACCGTCGCCGCCGATTGTTAAAACAATATCAGCTGCTCCGATCAGTTCATTTGTTGTATTAAAAAAAGAAACTCCAAGATCATTGTATTTGTCTCTCAGATCATTTTTCATACAAACACCTATACCATTGTGACCAAGAATATTCAATGCCTCAAGTGATGTTTCATAAGCTCCTTTTTTTGTAAGATTAGGTATCAGCGCAATACTTTTAATCTCTTTCACAACAAAAATCACCTCCGGTTTTATTTATCAAGTTTCTCATGCGACTTTTCAACCATTGTCACGATATCGAATTCTTTTGCGGCATACGGTTTCTCCGATTTCTGTATATACAAAAGATACTCAATATTCCCCTCCGGTCCTTTGATAGGCGAATAATCCATATCAAGGACACTGAATCCGTTTCCAAGACAATAGTTGTATATTTTTTCTATAACTTCAATATGTATATTCTTATCCTTCACAACACCGTTTTTTCCGACTTTACCTTTTCCCGCCTCAAACTGCGGCTTTATCAGGCAAACAGCACATCCCTCATCTTTGAGCAAAGGACGAACCGCCGGCAAAACAAGCTCAAGCGAAATAAAACAAACATCCACGCTGAAGAAATCTATTTCATCCGGCACTTGTTCTTTTGTCAGATAACGTACATTAGTACGCTCAAGATTTACAACTCTTTCGTCACTTCTCAATTTCCATGCAAGCTGACCATAGCCTACATCAACCGCATAGACCTTTTTTGCTCCATTTTGCAGCATACAGTCTGTAAAACCGCCTGTTGATGCTCCTATGTCCATTGTTATACAATCTCGCAAACTTATCGGAAAAGACTTCATAGCCTTTTCGAGTTTCAGTCCGCCACGACTCACATATTGAAGCTTATTTCCTCTCAGTTCAAGATTCACTGTTTCGGGATAAGTTGTTCCGGGTTTGTCGGCTTTCTGATTATCAGCATATATAACTCCTGCCATAATCAGTGCCTTTGCTTTTTCACGGCTTTCTGCCAGTCCCTTTTCAAAAACGAGCAGATCCAATCTTTTTTTTGCCAATAACTTTCTCACCTCTGTCACACAAAAAATTTATCACAATCTTTTTGTATTACATCTTCTATACCCTCTGCATCCAGTTTCAGATAATGCAGAGCTGCTGCACATTTCGCTTGTTTTACATAATTGTCAATAGCTGTCAGCTTATAACTACCGGAAAAACCGCTCTGGTAAAGCATAAGTCCAAATGTTTCACCTATACCACCATGACGTATGCCCTCTTCAAAAAAGAAAACTTTATCATATTTTTTTGCTGCCAAGATCATATCTTCGCTTAAAGGAATGACCTTGTTAAGCTTGAGAATACAAACATCTTTTCCCTGCTCTGAAAGACTTTCAGCCGCCCTGCAAGCATATGAGAAAATTCTGCCGTAGGTCACAACAAGTATCTTTGCATCCTTATCGCCTACCAAACTGAAATCCTCTCCCTTATACTCGTACCCATCCGGCAGATACAATTCAGAACCTCTCGGATAGCGTACTGCTGCGACTGACGGAGTACTATACACTGCCGTATAAAGCATTTCACGCAGTTCGGCAAAAGACGACGGACTATAAAGTGTTACACCCGGAATCGTATTCAGAAACGCCG
Organism: uncultured Ruminococcus sp.; assembly: GCA_902767155.1. Taxonomy (GTDB): domain Bacteria; phylum Bacillota; class Clostridia; order Oscillospirales; family Acutalibacteraceae; genus UBA1213. The sequence goes on from CACXGC010000205.1 coordinate 17,590, forward strand.
CATCAAATATTCCTTGATGTGTTTCACCATCTTCTCCGACAATTCCTGCCCTATCAATTGCAAGCACAATATGAAGCTTCTGCAATGCTGCATCGTGTAGTATCTGGTCATAGCTTCTTTGTAAAAACGTAGAATATACAGCAAAGACAGGTATTATATTTCCGGCAGCAAGTCCGCAGGCAAAAGTAACTGCGTGTTCTTCCGCAATACCAACATCATAAAAACGGTTTTTGTACTTTTTTGAAAAGTTGGCAAGACCTGTACCCATAGCCATAGCAGCCGTAATTGCACAGATACTCTTATCCGACTTTGCAAAACTGCACATCGTTTCCCCGAAAATATCCGAATAGCCTGTAGAGGAACTTATCGGTTCGCCGGTTTCTACATCAAATGCTGAAACTCCGTGATAATCTTTAGGATTTTTCTCAGCATACTCGTATCCTCTTCCCTTTGTCGTACATACATAAAGAAGAACCGGACGGCGTGAATGCTTAGCCGCCATCATTGCACTTTTCAACTGATCTATATCATGTCCGTCCAAAGGTCCGTAATAATTGAACCCGAAAAGTTCAAATATAGTTTTCTGCTGACCAAAAAGATTTACTTTCAGCCAATTTTTAGTAACGCTAAACATATGCGCCAATTGTCTTCCAAACACTCTTAAACGCCCGAGCTTATGTTTCACTTTAACCTTTGCATTGACATATGAAGGACGAATTCTTAATCTTGTCAGGTATCTTGCCATTGAACCGACATTTTTGGAAATCGACATCTTATTGTCGTTCAGAATAACTATCAGTTTTTCTTTTGAACGTCCTGCATTATTTATCGCCTCAAGTGCGAGACCTCCGGAAAGAGCGCCGTCACCAATAACTGCAACAGTATAATATTTTTCGCCGTTTATATCTCCAGCACAAGCAATACCGAATGCGGCAGAAACAGATGTACTGCTGTGACCGGTGTCAAAAGCGTCATGTTCGCTTTCACTACGTTTCGGAAAACCCGACAAACCGTTTTCTGTTCGGATAGTGCTTAATTTTTCATAGCGTCCTGTGAGAATCTTATGTGTATAACTTTGATGTCCCACATCCCATACGATCTTATCTTTCGGAGAATCAAAAACACTGTGTATTGCAATAGTCAACTCTACAACACCGAGATTTGAGGCAAGATGACCTCCGTTTTCCGATACAGTTTTCACAATAACGTCACGGATTTCTCCGGCAAGATCATACTGTTCATCAGTCGAAAGCGTTTTCAGATCTGAGGGGGATTTTATTTTATTCAAAATACTTTCATCTGTCATTTTAATATCTCCGGATAAATCTGATACAGCAGCCGATCAGCTGCATATTCTTTGATTATACTACAAATCCGTGCAATATTCAATCAATTTTGTCTTTCTAACAGATAATAAGCAAAATTTTTGAGTATTTCCGTGTCATTATCAAAAATCTCCAATGCTGAAACTGCCCTTTCTGTCAATTCACGGCTCAGACGCTTACATTCATCAATCCCCAAAAGACCAACATATGTAGACTTGTTATTTTCTTGATCGCTTCCTATCGGTTTGCCAAGCTGTTCGGCAGTAGACGTTACATCAAGTATATCGTCAATTATCTGAAAGGCAAGTCCGACAGATGACGCATACTCAACAGCAGCTTTTTCCTGTTCATCTGTTGCTCCGGCAGAAATACATCCTAATTTCGCAGCTGCTATCATAAGTGCACCTGTCTTTTTATTATCCATTTCTTTCAGATGCTCTGCTGTAACGCTTTTTCCCTCACTTTCAAGGTCAATCATCTGACCGCCCAGCATACCGTCTGCTCCGGCACATTCTGCAAGAACTCTTACAGCACGTACACATTTTTCATAACCGTTACGTTTTACCGCTTCATTAGAAACCGCTGTTCCGAAAGCGTGTGTCAGAAGACCATTTCCTGCAAGTAGTGCTGTTGCTTCTCCGAAAACTTTATGATTTGTCTGCTTTCCACGTCTGAGATCATCATTATCCATACACGGAAGATCATCATGTATAAGTGAATAAGTATGTATCATCTCAAGCGCACAGGCAAACGGCATTGAATTATCTTCATTTCCGCCGCAAATCTTTGCAAATTCTGCAACAAGCATCGGACGAACACGCTTTCCGCCTGCTGTAAGGCTGTATCTCATTGACTCTATAAGCCTGCGCACATCCTCATTTTCACTTTCGGGCAGATATTGCAGCAATGCCCGTTCAACTTTTTCTGTAAAATCTGACATATTTCAGTCCTCCGTTTCTTCCAAATCCTTGATATTTGTTATTTTCTGCTCTGCACTTTTCAGCATTTCATAGCAGCCCGCACTGAGCTTTGCACCCTCTTCAAAAAGCTTTACCGAATCTTCAAGCGGCAATTGTCCGCTTTCAAGCAATGATACGATTTCTTCAAGTCTTTTTATAGATTCTTCGTAATTCAGCATAAAAATTCCTCCTCAGTTAACAGTTGCTTTCACTATACCGTCCGAAAGCATAATATCCACAGTATTGCCGCTTTGCAATTCTTCTTTTGAAACAACTGCTTTTCCATCCTTTGTCGTTATTGAATAGCCCCTTGACAATACTTTCAGCGGACTGAGCATATCAAGCTTTGCAGCGGCAGAAATGAATCTTCTGCTGTTCTCCGAAATATTTTCTTTATACGAAGAATACAGGGATTTTGTCAGCTTTTCCAGATAACTGCGCTTAAAATTGACCATTTCTTTAGGGTCACGCAGTATTTTAGAATTCGCCAAAGATTCAAGTCCTCGTTTTTCATACATAAGCTTTGTACGAAGAAGTTCCGCCATTTTCCTGCGATACACGAGTAAAGTATTTTCCATTTCACGCTGATCCGGACAAACTATTGCAGCCGCAGCAAGCGGTGTTGCCACTGATACATCCGCAGCATAATCGCACAATGAAACATCCGTCTGATGTCCGACTGCCGATACTATAGGAGTATTGCAGTCATAAACCGCACGTACAAGATTTTCATCGTTGAATGCTCCAAGATCTTCCGAAGAACCGCCGCCCCTTCCGATAATTATAACATCGACACAGTTCATATTATCCATTTTCTTTAACGCTGATGTCAATGCTGACGGCGCATTTACTCCCTGAACAAGAACAGGTGCTACCACCACTTCTCCAACAGGATAACGCTTTTCCAATGTCTTGCAAATATCTGCTATTACTGCACCCGTTCCGGAAGTTATAACACCTATCTTTTTCGGATATACCGGCAGTGGTTTTTTATGTTTCTCATCAAAAATACCCTCAGATGCAAGTTTATTTTTCAACTGCTGAAATGCAGCATTCACATCTCCCTCACCTTCGGGAAACATCTGCGTGATATAGAACTGATACTGTCCTGTCTTCGGGTACAGTGAAACGCTTCCTCTTGCCATTACTTTCATACCGTTTTCAGGTTCAAAACGAAGACGCACAGCATTTCCGGCAAACATAACTGCGCTTATGCTGCTATTCTCATCTTTCAGAGTAAAATAGTAGTGACCGGAAGAATGACGGCTTCTGTAATTGGATATTTCTCCCCTGATAAAAATATCTTTCAGATTTTCATCTTCTTCAAGCACCGAGCGGACATATGTATTTAGTGCAGTTACTGTAATGACAGGCATATTATCACACCTTTTCCGATAATAACAGCTATAAGTAATCTATTCAAATTTCAGCTGTGAATCCTGTATATCAGGCATATCAAGACCAAGATGAAGACAGCCTGCTCTTGTAATGCAGCGCCCTCTTGGTGTTCTGCTGAGAAATCCTATCTGCATGAGATACGGTTCTATAACGTCCTCTATTGTAACAGCTTCCTCGCCTATTGCTGCAGCAAGAGTTTCCAATCCGACAGGACCTCCTTTGTAGAAATCTACTATTGCACGTAACATTCTTCTATCATTAGAATCAAGACCAAGTTCATCTATCTCAAGACGATCGAGCGCTATTCTCGCTGTATTCAAAGTTATCACACCATTTGAAAGAACCTGTGCAAAATCCCTTACACGTTTCAGCATACGGTTTGCAATTCTTGGTGTTCCTCTCGAACGTGAAGCTATTTCCAAAGCTCCATCCGGTTCAATCGGTATATCAAGTATTGACGCACTCCTGTTTACTATAGTTGCAAGTTCCTCAGGAGTATACAGTTCAAGGCGCAGCATGACACCGAACCGGTCTCTTAAAGGTGCGGTAAGCTGACCGGCTCTTGTTGTTGCACCGACAAGTGTAAAATGCGGCAGCGGAATATGGTATGATACAGCCATTGTTCCCTTACCTGTAATAACATCTATCGCAAAATCCTCCATTGCAGGATAAAGCACTTCTTCCACAGAGCGATTTATACGATGTATTTCGTCGATAAACAACACATCGCCGTTATTAAGATTCGTAAGAATAGCTGCAAGTTCTCCCGGCTTCTGAATAGCAGGACCGGATGTAATGCGGAAATTTACACCAAGCTCATTCGCAATTATCTTTGACAAAGTTGTTTTACCGAGTCCCGGAGGACCGTAAAGCAAAACATGATCGAGCGTTTCATCACGCTGTTTTGCCGCCTCGATAAAAACAGCCAGATTTTTTTTAGCTTTATCTTGTCCGATATAATCATCCAGTGTTTTCGGGCGAAGTGGATTATCATCACCGTTTTCTCCCATGATCTCTGTGGGAGATACTATTCTGTTTTCGTAATCACTTTCTTTCATTGCTCTTTCCTCACATAATTATTTCTTGCCGATAGCCTTCAATGTTTCTCCTATGATTCTTTCAACAGGAAGCATAGGATCAATACCCGACATAAAAGGCGTAACCTCGTCAGGCGCATAACCAAGTACTGCCAATGCTCCGATAGCTTTTGAAATATTGCCTTCCTGAAATACAGGTAACGTACCTGTGGTAGACGGTTCGAGTGTTCTGGAAGGCATAATATTCTTGACCTTATCTTTAAGTTCAAGAATGATTCTCTGTGCAAGCTTATTTCCAACTCCGGCAGCTTTTGTAAGCGCTTTTCCATCCGCAGACGATACTGCTACAGCTACCTGTTCCGGACGTAATTCTGAAAGAATAGCTGTAGCCGCTTTTGCACCTACACCACTGACAGACGTGAGCATTTTGAAACAATTAAGTTCACTCTGGTCTGCAAATCCGCAAAGTTCGACTGCATCCTCTCTGACAAGCATATGCGTATACAGCATAGCTTTCTCACCCGTCTGCGGTAATTCACGCAGAGTATTCATTGTTGTCAGGCATTTATAGCCGACTCCTCCACATTCTATCACCACAAAATTCTGTTCCTTATGTATAAGTATACCATTCAAACTGTAAATCATAATTTCCCTCTTTACTTCTTACCATGATATTCTTTTTCAACATATGCCATTTCTTCGTAACCGCAGTAATCAGAACCGTCAAATTTCATACATATGACATATGGCATAAAATCAATGATTCTCATAAACTGCTTGAAACCGAAAGAACTATCGTAGTGGTTTATAATGGTACTCAATGCTGTTCCATGAGTACCAACAAGTACAGATTTCCCCTCGTACTTTACAAGTATGTCATTTACTGCCGCAATATTTCTTTTCTGGCAGTCTGCGAGACATTCTCCGCCTTTTTCACAAAAATGCATATCTTCCCAGCGTTTTCTGAACATTTCCAAATTATTCGGAATGCCCTCGCCCTTATCCCTTTCACGGAGACGTATATCTGTTTCTATAGTGAGACCATGTTCTTCTGCACATGGCATAATCGTTTCAATACTGCGTTTATAAGGACTTGACACCGCTGCATCAAGATGTATTTTTTCGAGAACTTCAACTGCACGCATACGATCTTCTATTCCCTCATCGGACAAAGAATACGTGCTGTCATTTCCCTGACGGTAATCAGGCTGGGCATGACGCACAAAGTATATTTTCGTTTTCATTTCAGGCCTCCGACCGAATTAAAATTTATCCTGTTGCGCTTATTAAGCATATTGATTATTCTTGTATCAGAAGTTTGCACATGACAAATCGCAATCGCAAGAGCGTCTGCTGTATCGTCAGGTTTAGGAACTTTCTCAAGTTTCAACAAACGCCTTGTCATTTCCATCACCTGTGGTTTTTTAGCCTGTCCGTAGCCTGTAACTGCCTGTTTAACTTGCAGCGGCGTATATTCGCTGATGGGGATATTATTCATTTGTGCCGCAAGAAGTATAACCCCTCTTGCTTCTGCAACAGCAATAGCAGTTTTCTGGTTATTCTGAAAATACAGACGTTCTATTGACATTTCGTCCGGATCATTGCGTATAATAACAGACACCAGCTCATTATATATATATTGCAGACGCTTAGGAAATGGCATTTCCGCATCTGTAGTAATAGCGCCAAAATCAATAGGCGAATATTTTCCGCCCTTATACTCAACTACTCCGTATCCCACTATTGCGTAACCCGGATCAATTCCCAAAACTTTCATTGTATCTTTCCTTTGCCGTTCATTTTTTATCAACCTTTTCTCTGTTACATTATAGCATATTTTTATTTTATAATCAACCCGTACACAACGCACCAATATTCTCATTAATGCAGAAAAAAATATTTTTTTCAGAACTATGTACAATATTTTGCTCATACATTTTCTATGTCTTAAAATTTCATAATTGTATATATTCCCTCATATTATTTACAGGTGATGCCTTTGAAAAAAGTCTTTCCGCTGTTCGGCGTTATAATTATATTTATGTGCGGCTATATCATGAAAATATCTTACAATCTTTCGGGAAAAGCAGCATGGAGTTATCTTATATCAAGTGTCAACGAGTCTGCATGGGAACTCTACAAACCTTTTGCTATTGCCTATATCGGCTGGATAATTATCGAGCTTTCGTTTCTAAGACCATCGCTGGCGCATTTTGTAAGCGCAAAGCTTATCGGACTTATCATACTCTGCATATCAATACTTTCTTTGGCTACATTCTGCCGTTCCATTCCGGCAGATCATACTATAATTGCGTACTCCTCAGCATTAACCGGAATTATTATCTCACAAGCGGGCGCATATCTTCTGATCTTTTCCAATATACGAACCGAAATTTTTCTTTCGCCACTGCTTGTTATGCTTTTTTGTATGGTAATGTTCCTGTTGACACTAAGCTTTTATCCGCCACACTGGGGAATATTTTTCGACTTTGTAAATAACCGCTTTGGCAGATGATAATTTTCACATCAGCAATTTTTGCATTTTGCCGAAAAAATATAACAATTCTTATTACATGTTTTGTCAAGTAGTAAATTTTCAAAAATATATTGAAAACATTCTGTTAATATGATAGAATATCTGAGAGGCAAATTGTGAATATTGATCTTTGTCTCAAATATTATTACAGGAGTGTACAAAATGAAAAAGAGAATTTTCGCATTTTTACTGACCGCTCTTACAATAGCTTCTCTTGCTGCCTGCAATAAAGACGATGATAAAAAACCAGAAGGCAACAGCACGGGCAGCAATGACACCGCTTCGACCGTTTCTACAGTTGATTACGAACAGGACGAAAACATTAAGAAAACTATCGAAGACAATGTTCCTATGGATCAATTCTCTTCTAAGACAAAATCTGTTATAGAGAAATTTTCAAGCAAGGATTTAAAGGTTGAACTTTCTATGAAGATCGATGAACCTAAATCAGATACTTCAAATAGTGGTTCTTCTTTGTCTACCCTTGCTATGCTTCAGGGCTCAGAACTCAAATTCGGCTTTGCAAAGAATGGCAACAATGATATGAGAATAAGCGTAGATCTCGGAATAATGACGACATTTGATATGCTTAAAAACAGTGACGGTCTGTACTATCTTAACACCAAAAACAAATCAGCAATACTTACAAAAATTGATGAGCAGAATTCTGCCGTGGCTGCTGAATCAGAAGCATCTTCTTCCGAAGACGGATCCGGCTCTCTTCTGGACAGCATTGATGTAGGTTCTATTGCTCAGTCTACAGGACTCAGCGCAGACTCTTTTGTTCATGGACAGGATGGCGAAGAGGATTTCAACGGCGAAAAATGCAGCTATGAAAGTTACACAATCAAAGTTCCTGAAAGTTCGGAAGCAAACGCTAAAACCGAAGATATAACTTTCAAGGCTTATTTCAGCGGCGATGATCTTAAAGGTCTCCAGTTCTCAAAAGATGAAGAAAAATTTGACATTGTTGTCAATACTTTCGACACAAAGGTTGACGAATCAGAATTCAAAGTTCCTTCCGAATATACTGTTACCGAAGACAAAGACGGTACGATGATGGGTCAGCTGTTCGGCGGACTTCTCGGCGGCATGGGCGGAAATGTTCTCGGCGAGTGATATTCCCTTCAGTTACTATAAACTCCATACACAAAAAATCAGCTGTGGCGGATTCGTCACAGCTGTCTTTTTTATATTTCCTCTTTTACAACGTCATACGGATAAATACCGATTTCCTCTTTTCTCAGGGAAAACTTTACAGTATCATACATTCGCAAATCTACTCCGCTGAACTCAAACGCTTCTATCCAGTCATAAGAAAAGCTGACAACCATACTGCTCTCTTCGACTGCATGACAAATACCCTTGAATGTCACCATACCGTTGATATCAATATCGGTATATGTTGGCATATCCTGGTATCTTTTGATACTCATCTGTTCGCCTCTTATCTCAGGCAAAGACAATTCGCAGTAGTAGGCTTTGCCTATTTCCGGCTCAAACTCTCTTGACATCCAAGTTCCCATGAATGCGCCTATACCTGTCTGACCTCTAACGATCAGAATGTTGTTAAGTTCCTTAGTAATATCCTCTACAAGCAGTTTCATTTCACATTCCTCAAATTACCAATTATTTCTGTTTTCCCAAACTAAGATGAAGGAAACCGTAAAAAACTATTCCCTCAAATAATTTACCACATTTTTAACACAAAATCAATAGTATAACTGCAAAAAAGCATTAATAATTGATAATACATTGATAAATCCGAACTCAACTTTCAGCATTACAGCTTAGTAAAGCTCAATATTTTTGTAAAATTTTTTATTTGCTGAGAAACTATCGAAAGAAACATTTACATCAATTGTATATTTCAGCAAAATATGCTATAATAAAAACATATTCAGCAGTAAAGGACGATGACTCTATGAAAAAATTAAGAATTACTACAGTATGTCTTTTGTTTTTAGCAACATCTTTTATTGCAGGCTGTACAAATAACAGTTCGTCAACGTCACCAAACACAGACACGTATTCTGCTCAGGAGAAAAAAGTTTCTTCTGTCAGCAGTGAAAGCGAAGAAATTTCAGCCTATAATTCTTTTACGGAATACGACAAATTGACAACATTCGAGTATACTGAGAAAATGCTATCTGACATGAACAAAGATGATCCCGATTTTGAAATAGTCCGTAATATTCATGAAATAACAATTTCTGGTCATATAAACTCATCTCCTGTAAAAAACGAAAAAGATACTATGGAACAGATAAAGCTTATACGCTCTATCCTCGGTCTTGTCAATCCTGAACAACAACTCGTATTTGATAAAGATCACAGCAGCACAACAACGTATCGTTTCGAGCAGTATTACGGCGGCTACAAAGTAAATTCATCGTCTATAACAGCCGAAACCGACGATGACGGTTTTATCATATATACAACTTCGTCTGTCATATCTACTGATATACTAAAAAAAACAAAGCTTGATGCTCTGCTCTCTAAAGAAGATGTTCTTGCAAAACAAACCGAGTATAAAAACACAGAAATAACCGGTTCTGAAATCCGTGCATACGGGAAATTTTCTGATGCACCAGTCGTTGCCTATATAGGACAAACAGACAACAACACTGTCATATTCAGTGCAAATGACGGAAGTATCATAGACATATGGTCTGACATAATCGACTGACCATTCATTCATAATATTAAATTAGTCAGGGGGAAAAAATTTTGGATAAAGGGATTATTGATATTCTGTTCGGTAAACTCTTGGGTCTGTATACCGATGCTGAACATTTAGGCAAATATGGTGAAAAACTGACCGCACAGGAGTTAACATGGGTCAGTCTGTTAGGACGAAAGGGAAAAATCCTCAGAAATATATATCTGCCTAAAACAAATGGTGAAACATCAGAAGTCGATGTTGTATTTGTTACAAAAAAAGGCGTTTTCGTTTTTGAAAGCAAAAATTATTCCGGTTGGATATTTGGAAATGAGAAGGATAAAAACTGGACTGCAAAACTCTCAAATAATATATCTAACCAATTCTACAACCCTATCATGCAAAATAAAACTCACTTGAAATGGATGACAAATTTATTAGGTAAAGATGTTCCGCTGTTTTCGATCATTGTATTTTCGGAACGATGCGAACTGAAAAAAGTAACCGTTTTATCAAAAGATGTAAAAGTTATCAAACGAGACAGCACCTACGCTACAGTAAAAGATATATGGGATAATAGTCCTGATGCCTTGTCTAATGAAAAATTAAAAGAAGTCTATACCAAGCTGAAATCACTCACAAAAGTCGATTCGGCAACAAAAAAGGCTCACATAGAAAACATCAAAGATAAATATCAGAAAAAAACAGAAACACCTGCACAAAATCCTGACAATAACAAAAAATCCGAAAGTACAGAAAAATTATGTCCGAAATGCGGCAGCAAACTCGTTTTACGAACCGCAAAAAGAGGAGATAACGCCGGCAACACATTTTATGGTTGCAGTGCTTTTCCAAAGTGCAAATATATTGAAAATTTGTAATACATACGAAAAAAGGCTGCCGCATTCAAATGTGACAGCCTTTTTAAGCAAATAATATTTCATGCGCCATAAATTTCATAGTACTGGCTCTCTGCCCGACTCGCTTTTCTTGCACCATTCATAATGGAAAACATAAAAGCAAACCATTTGCAATCGTTAAGAGAGCAATTCATCCGAAGGCATCACACCCCGGTAATTTTTACTTCACGATTATTTATTGTTAAAAAGCGAAATAATGTCCATATATGAATCATCCGAATCTCCGCTGACAGAAGGTTTCTGATTATTAATCGGAGCAGAAGGTGCCGGATTGCTGTTCGGATATGTTGTATTTGCGTTCGGATAAGTTGTATTCGCATTGGGATAAGTTGTGTTTGCATTAGGATACAACGGCTGCTGTACCTGAGTCTGCTGTGCAAACGGATTATAAGACGGCTGTGACTGAGGTTTAGTCTGAACCGGTTTATCTTGTGGTCTGGTTACAGCACCGAAACGGTTCGGCTCAGGTCTCTGGGACATTGTACCATACTGGAATGGTGACACTTTTTTTTCTTCTTTCTTCGGAACAGGTAAATATGCGTCAGTACTTGTAAAGCCTGTTGCAATAACTATAACACTGATAGTATCTTCCATATCCTCATCAAGAGCAGCACCCCAAATAATCAAAGCATTTTCATCTGCCTGTTCAGATATCATTGTGGATGCTTCCTGAATCTCATCAAGTCCTATATCAGGAGAAGCCTTGATATTTACGATCACACCTGTAGCACCCTGAATAGATGTTCCGAGAAGAGGACTTGAAATTGCATTCTGTGCTGCAACTCTTGCCTTATCTTTACCTGTAGCAATACCGATACCCATAAGAGCATAACCGGCATCTTTCATAACTGAGGTAACGTCAGCAAAGTCAAGGTTTACTATACCGGGTATAATGATAAGATCTGTAATACTCTGTACACCCTGGCGAAGTATATCGTCGGCTGCAAGGAAAGCATTTTGGAGAGTTATTCTCTCTTCGCTGATATTTTTAAGTCTTTCGTTAGGAATAACGATAAGTGAGTCTACATTCTGTCTAAGTTTTGCAATACCCTCTTCTGCTGCTGCCATTCTGCGCTTACCTTCAAAAAGGAAAGGTGTAGTAACTATACCGACAGTAAGAATACCAAGTTCTCTTGCAACTTCTGCAACGATAGGTGCAGCGCCTGTACCTGTACCGCCGCCCATACCTGCGGTAATAAATACCATATTTGTTCCCTTGAGAACTTCTGCAATCTGATCCTTACTTTCTTCTGCTGCTTTTGCACCGATCTCAGGCTTTGAGCCTGCGCCTCTGCCATTTGTAAGTTTCTCACCGATCTGAATCTTACGTGCTGCTCTTGAGCGGTTGAGTGCCTGCTTATCAGTGTTGACCGAAATAAATTCTACGCCGGAAACATATTCAACCATTCGGTCGATAGCATTTCCTCCGCCTCCTCCGACACCAACAACTTTAATATTAACAATAGTTTCCATCTCATTGTTCTCATATTCGTAAGGCATTGTAATACTCCCTTCAAATTTACGTTTTAGTACAAACTACTCTATAATGTACCACTTTTTTGACGAAATTTCAATACGTCAAAGCGATTTTCACAATATTTATAATTTTTAGTTTATAATCACCTATATTTTTTGGTTTTTTTGTACAATTCAACAACTATAATACTCAATATTCGTAGTCATCATACGTTGTATCATCATCTTGACTGTCATCATACGTTGTATCATCATCTTGACCGTCATCATACGTTGTATTATCGTCCTGATCGTCATCATACGTTGTATTATCGTCCTGATCGTCATCATACGTTGTATCATCATCCTGACCGTCATCATACGTTGTATCATCATCCTGACCGTCATCATACGTTGTATCATC
>CACXGC010000206.1 GCA_902767155.1 uncultured Ruminococcus sp.
AAAAAAGCGGTTCGCACATTTGTATATATCGGTGCGGCAGAATTGGAGAACGCAATTATGTATGATTTTGATAAGATAACTGACCGAAGAAATACGGATTCTATAAAGTGGCATAAAATCTATAATTCAGTGTGAATAACAAAAATGCTGTCGCAAAAGAAAAAGTTCTTAGTGCGACAGCTATTTTTTGTTTTTCAGCTTTTTCAATTTATCTTGGTTATTTGCTCAAGCTGGTATACAATTTCGCTGAAATATCTTGGATTTACTTTATCAAGGGGTATAGCTTTTTTGTCATCGGCTTTGTCATATACATAACTGCCACGTTCGATAGTTCCGGGGTTGTAGAATCTGAGGTTTTCCATTTCGATTTCTTCCTCGTAATATCCGACTGAACAGCCGCTGAACGAAAATTCTGCTGCACATCCTGAAAGTTGTTCTGTACCATCTGGCAATGTTGTCTTTGAAGTAACGTCTTCACGATAAAACTCGAAAAATCCGCCGCCGTCCTGAATAGAACCCTTGTACCAGCCTGCTTTTTCAGTTCGTCCGACGAGGGTAAAAGCGCTGAGTTTACGTCCGTGAAAACGTGTTACGTCAAGTTTGCCTTTTTCGTCTTCACTGGCACGGAATACAGGGCGTTCAAGCTGTAATATCGGCTGAGTTATTTCATAGTCGCTGAGTTGTTCTTTCCAGTTTGAAAGTGTATCTTCATCAAGTTCAAGCGGATGAACGAGACCGATAGTACAATTGTCGGGGAGTTCGTATTCATCACTGTCAGCATTATTGAATGTGCCGTCATCCATATATCTGAATGTTTCGACCGTTTTGTCATCAACATATGCTGCCCATATCAGACCTTCTGCGAAACTGTGCATTACAGGGTTGTTTACAAACAGTTTTTCCCAGTCGGATTTTTTCCATCTTCTGTCAGATATCAAAGCAGCTTCAAGTCTTGATGACTGGATGGAGACGACATTTTTCAGCTGTTTTTTCAGCTGTTTAAATTCGTCGTATGAATTTTTAGCAGTCTGTTCGTCGTCACGTTTGCCGGGGGAAGGCATAGTTTTGATTTTTTTGCCGTTTTCGTCTGTTATATCGAGTGAGAGTTCGGGTGAAAGATATACGATAAATTTTCTCGTTCCGTAATCGAATACACGTTTTCTTTCGCTGTCGAAACCAAGGTCAGGAACGATTCTGTCGCCGAGTTCTTCGGATGTAATGCCGAGAATTTTAGCTGCATTGCTTATCGCTTCGGCGGCTGCGGAACGTACTTGTTTATGTTTGAATTTACGGGCGATATTGTCTACAGCCATAAGAGCCTGTGATGAACCGTTAAGTGCAATAGCTTTGACTGTTTCGGAAGCAATAGCACCTCTTAAATTTTCCGCCCAGTTTTTTACACATTTAAGCATTTCGTCAACGAGATTGTTGCCGCCGTAAGCAGCGGAAAAATACATTGCTTGTTTTTTCTTAGTATCCGCACCGGCACTGAACCATCTTGAATAAACTTCAAGTGCAAATGCTTCAAGCTCTTTTCTGTCAAGTTCTTCTGCAAGTTTATCGGCATCGAAAGAGCGTTTCGGTGAGGAAAACGGCATATACGAAAGTATGATTGCCTGCATGTAGGCATCATCTGCCAAACTTCCGTCTTTTTTATGTACAGCCGGCATAGGACTGTCATACAGCCATTGTATCTTCTTGATTCTGCCGCCTTTGTGAATGTTTTTGATATAATTTTCCGCAGAAAATACAGAAGTGGTTTGTGAATCATCTGAAGATGATGTTTGTGCAGGTTTGTTCAATATTTCACTTATTCTGTCGGAGATTTTGATATTCTTTTCATTCTTAGCAGCATTTGCCAGAATATCCTGATAATTTTCTGCTCCCCATAAGTTGAGTATTTCGACAGCGGTTTCACGGTAAGCCTGTTTTTTAGCGTTAAGAAGTTCTTTGACATCGTTTTCCAGTTCTTTGTGTTCAGAAACAGCGGAAATTACTTCTCTGCGCACTTCTTTTGAGCTGTCTCCGCACATAGCAATGAGAATATTTTTGTGATTACCCTTTTTGATATCAGTACGGGCAAGATATCTTGCGTACAGTTTTTTGGCATAGATATTTTTCATTGCTGCAAGCTGTTCATAATCGCCATCAAGTGTGTCGGACATGGAGAGCATTTTTTCAACAAAAATATCGAAAATTTTATCTCTTTCAGGATCTTCGCCATAAAAACAGTCGTTGTTTATGCACTGATATAATTTGAATCTGTCTTCGATTGGAGTTTTTTCGTTTATCAGTGACTGAACAAATGATTTGAAAGTATTTTCTGCTTGTGGCTTTTCGAAATGCATGGAACGTATGATAGAACTGGCGTAAGAAAATACATTTGAGCTGTCTTGAATAGTTTTAAAAGAAATATATCTGTCACGATACTTAGGGAGATGTCGGAGTGAATAAATGATATAAAGAGTGTGGTAATCTGTAAATTTTACAAGTCCGTCGGTATTGGCTATAATATCATGTTTCGGCAATAAGACGGAAATATCTTTTTCACCACGGAGATACTGTCCGATTTCTTCCTGAGCACATTTAGAATTTTCTTCTTCCGTCTGAATGAAAAGTTCCGCCATATCCTTGTATTTGTCATTGCTGAGACGTTTTGCCGCTTCGGGATTTGACTTTTCGAGGATATCAAACAGGAGCTCGTAATAGATGTAGTAGTAATCGGGTACGTATCCCATGCGGTTAATGCCGGACATTGGATCTTTGCTTGTCAGAACGGCGAAATATTGTTCAGGGAATTTTTTTGCCTCATATGAAAGAAGTATTTCGGCATTTTCAGTTTTGGGCGCACTGTTTTCTTCGTTTTTGAATAAATTCATTTCGTAAGCGGCCAATACTGATGCTTTTATAATTTTGTCAAGGCCGATAAATTTACCCATGATCTCAAAAAGCGAGTCTATATTGTCTACGAAATATTTTTTCGGAACATTTTTTACGATTCCCTGCAGAAAATCCTCTTCTCTGCCGCTTATATTTTTCATCATGAGGTCCATTACGTCTTTGCTGTAATTCTTAGCCATATACAATATGGATATGAAAAACTGGTAATCATAATTTACTGCCGTACCGACATTTTTGGCAATCTGAAAAATATATTTTGTCATTTCGGAAAGTTCTTCTTTGGAAAAAGCACATCCGTTTTTTGTTTCGGCAAATGCAAGAGCTATAGTGAACAATCTTTCGGGTGAATTGAATTTTCCTGCCTCATAAAGAAAACGAGGGTCTTTTTCTGCAATTTCTGCCATACTGCAAAGATTATAACCAATTCCGTAGTAGTATGAAGTTTTCACTAAAGACTCGGCATAAATTTTTGCCTTTATCTGATAATCATTTTTGTACACGAGCGAAAAAGCATGGTAGAAGTGATTTTTTTCGTCTATATCAAAGCTGAAATGAAAATCGGAACGGTTAAACAAAACAGTCTCTGCCACACCTATAGCGTCTATGAAAAGAATATAGCGGTCACTCAAAGAGTAGTCACTATCTTTAAGCAGTTTTGCAATTATATTTTTGGATTCTGTCATAACTGCCGATGACCACAACGTAACCGGATTCTGTGGTTTTCCCTCAAGCAGGCTGAGGTCGATTTCTTTTGAAAGATCAAAGAATTTTTCAGCTTTTTGCATCCACGGTGTTTCGAGATTCATATGTTTCAGCATACTGAAAATTTCTCTTGTCATGCTGTCATTTTCAGGTGATAAAATATTCATTTTTGTACACTCTCCTTTACGTATCATTTTATAGCATAAGGCGGTGAATTACAAGTCTTTTTGTAAACGTGGAAAATATTCGTGTACGATAATTTGTACACGAGTCTCGTGCAAGGGGAGAATTATTTGACTACAGTTACTTTACAGCTGGATTCTTTGCCGTTGTAAGTACGGACTGTAACATAAGCTGTTCCGGGTTTAAGAGCCTTGAAAGTTCCTGTCCAGTTTGTTTTAGTCATCTGGAGAATATTGTTGTTGCTTGTGCGGAACGTGCGGGTTGCACAGCCGGCATTGGATGGTATAGAAGCACCAAGTGTTGCAGTTTGTCCGACTTTGAGAGTGAGTGTCTTTTTGCTGATAGTAACGCTTGACGGTGCCGGTTTCACAGTTACTTTGCAGGTAGATTCCTTTCCGTTGTAAGTGCGGACTGTAACGTAAGCAATACCGGGCTTTACTCCGTAGAAATCACCGTTCCAGTCTGTTCTTGTCATTTTTACAATACTGCTGTTGCTTGTGCGGTATGTGCGTTTTGAGCAGGCTGCACCGTCATTTATTCCCGAACCGAGAGTAAACTTTTCGCCAACGCCGAGGGTAAGTATTCCTTTTGTGAGAGTGATTTTTTCAGGAGCATTTTTTACCGTTATTTTGCATGATTTTTCGATACCGCTTGTTGAACGTGCAGTTATCCATGCTGTACCGTTTCCGACAGCGGTTACTTTGCCGTTTTGTGTGACTGTCAGAATTTTTGAATTAGAGGTGCGCCATTTAATGGTCTGGTCGTTCATATTGATAACAGACGCTTTAAGTGTTGCGGTTTCACCTTTGCCGAGTGACATGGAAGTTTGGTTCAGTGTGAGTTTTATTTCCTTATTGTTGGATATTTTAATACCGGAAGATTCGCTGTTGTAACCGATTCCCGAACCATTGACGCTTTTAGTATTTGCAGTGCTGTTTCCGGAGATAGTTGCATTTTTTGCACCGATACAATAAACAGCATAGTCTTTGCAGTTGAATATAGTGTTATTGCTGACATCGGAGCCTACAGTCTTGGCGAGGTCGATTCCAAAAGAACCGCAGGTGTCGATAGTATTATTTCTGATAACAGCATTTTTGCAGGTTTTCAGGTCATCAGCTACACTGTCAACCGGTCCGGGAATGAAAAATATTCCGATTTCCTTGCAGTTTTTGAAAGAGCAGTTTTCCACAGTAGTGCGTGAGGATGCGGAGTTGTGTAAGCCATTTGTACCTATATCGGTAAAGCTGTTTTTGCGGACTTTTACGCCGTCACTGAGATTTACAACCATGCCGTAGTTTTCTGTATTTACGACAGTATTTCCTTCAAAAGTTTTTCCGTCATATTTGAATTGCTTTCCGACATTCACGCCAATACATTCCATTATCATGATGCCGACTCCGGAACGGGCTTCTTTTTTCAGTTCGTCATAATCCAGTTTGTTGTTGAGTGTGATTTTCTTAATGGTGTTTCCGGAAATATTGCAGTTATCGCCGCAGCGTACACATTTGATACCGTCACCGCAGGCGCCGTTGATGTTGTTTCCGATTATGCTGAGGTCATGCATTCTTATTTCGGGAACGAGATTTCCGTTGACATCGTTTTCTCCGCCGTATACGCAAACCGCATGGCCGTTGATATTATTGAAATGGTTGTTATATACAGTAGATTCGTATCCGCCGTGGATGAATATAGCCTGACTGGATGTATTGTTGAAAGTGCAGTTTTTTATAAGTGTTTTCGTATCATGATACATAAGGATAACACCGTAATCAAATGAGCCGCCGCTGTTGACCGTCAAGCCGTCTATGGTTATATCCTGAAGGTTAGTAAGCTTTAACAAACGGGTATTTTTGCCAAGTTCATATTTTCCGCTCTTGAAATATATTCCGCCGTATGCATAGCTTGAAAATACAAGGTCGGCATTACTCTTTATGGTAGCCTGAGATGCGTCAATGTAAAATCCGGAATATAGAGAAATTGTTTTATCTATCTGGAAAGTTCCGACTAATTTTATAGTAGTACGTCTGTCCTCACCATTGAAATAATAATTCGGCTGGTGGTTTTCTTTTAATGCTTTTTGCAGATCATCAGCTGTTGCACCTTTTGAAGCGTCAAGAGTTATTGTTTTTTGCTGATATGCCATCAGTGAATTGATATCAGATGTAAAAGCAGATACAGGCATTGAAACTGTACTCATGCCGGAAGCGAGTAGTAAAGCCGTAATGAGAACGGCAGTCAGCTTTTTGATTTCCATTTAAAGCACCTCTGAATAGTAATTTGTGTATACAGTACGATTAACTGTAAGTAAATTATAAATCTTACATAGTTTATTGTCAACAATATTGTGCAAAATAAAGTTTTTTGACAAAAAAACGACCCCTGCGATTATTGCAAGGGTCGGAATGAACTCAGTTTACAGTGAGTTTGAATGTTTTGGATTTGATAGTACCGGCGCTGTCCTTGACATTTATCATAATATCATAGGGAACTGCTTTTCCGGGCTTGAATGAGCCTGTAGAAGCTGTGCCGTATTTAGTGCCGATTTTTGTCCATGTGCTGCTTGAAGATTTCTTGTACATCAAAGCATATGTGTAGCCGCCTTCGCCGCCTGTTGCGGAAGCTTTAAGTGTTACGGTTGTGCCGGCTTTTACTTCTGTTGCGCTTACTGTAGAAGTATTTTTCAGTGCGCCTGAAACGTTGATCTTGAAAGTCTTGGATTTAACATTTCCGTCAGCGTCCTTGACATTTATCATTACATCATAAGGAACTGCCTTTCCGGGTTTGAATGAACCGGTGGAAGCTGTGCCGTATTTAGTACCGATTTTTGTCCATGTTGTGCTGCCTGTTTTTCTGTACATAAGTGCGTATGTGTATGGAGCAGTACCGCCTTCTGCTACAGCGTTAAGAGTTACTGTTTCGCCGAGTTTTATGCTTTTTGAGCTGACATAAGAGTTATTTACAAGAGGTGTCTTTTCAGGTTCGGTTTCAGGCTTTGGACAAATAATTGTTACTTCATTTGTTTTCGGATTGTATTCGATATCAATATGAGTTTTGTCAGCAAGACCGTAAACAGACACGCTCTTTCCTCTTGAGGACATTCCCTTGAGGGTATAGGTGAAAGTTTTGCCAAGTTCGCAGGTAAGTTTTTCACTTGCCTCAAGGCTGTAATATTTCTTTTCTGTCTTGTTGTAAAGGCTGAAACTGAATGTTTTGTCGCTTGTTGCGTCATAGCCGACTCTGTAGATACCGTCTTTACCGCAGGTGAACAGAGTTTTTTGATTTGTCCAGTCGTGTTCATCGGTTACGTAGTATAAAAGGGCGATTTCGTCACTGTTAATGGGTTCTTCGGGATCTTCAGGATCAGGGTCAACAGGATCAGTGCCGGTTTTGTATTCAAAGTTGCTTACAGTATATTTTCCATCTGATGATCCGCCGATGTAGAATCCGTTATACTTGTAGTCATAGAGTGAAATATCAACTGTCTGAGTGGTGTTGCTGCCGGCATTGAAGATTATATTCTCAAATTCGCCGATAGAATTGAATTTTACACGGTAAATATCTTCACCATTTGCATCTGTTGCAATTTTTTCGATCTTTTTGCCCGGCCAGCTTGCATTAGACGATGAGCCTGACCATGCATAAACGTATACATTACTCCACTTTTTGTTATTTCTGAAATAGTATTCGCTGTAGAGAGGATTATAAGTTATGCTGCCAGTGTATGTTGATAATTTTTCGATAGCGTCTTCAAAAAGTGATATAACGCTTCCATCAGCAGTTGTTTCGCCCTTGTACTTGTAGTAGAGTTTTTTTAGCCACTGATAACTGTCATATGATGCGAACTTGTAATATTTTGACAATATGCCTGATGCTTTTGCAAGTTCCTGTGTAATGTCAACTGTAGTTCCGGTAAGTTCAACGTCATTGTTATTTTCTGCTACAGGAGAATTGGCTGTTCTTGAGCCTTCCATTATGTAGCTGTACTTAGGATAGATTTTCTTGTCAGTGATATTTGCACCATAGAATACTATTTCATTCTGGTAAACTTCTACATAATAGCCCTGAGAGTTAAAACCTTTGCCGCCGTTTCTTTCAAGACCGTCATCAGCCGAGTTAGGCATTGTAGAACCTGCGAGGGAAGGAGTATGTATCATATTTGCGGAAGTTCCGTTTTCATCTGAATAGTTGTAATCCATTGTGAAATCTTCATGTGTATGACCCGAAAGGAACATAACATTCGGATATTTTTCAAGTATTTGCTTGAATTTTTTTGTGGAGGAATGATCCGGATTAAGCAGACCACTGTAATACGGATTGCTCATTCTGTCACCGGCACCGTATCCTTTTATCGGAGAATGTTGTATTATGAATACATTGTTGTCGTTGTAGTATTGGCTTATTGTTTCGTTTGCCCATGCTATCTGTTCATCTGAAAACTCATCGTATTTGTTCGGGGACTTATTGAGTTCGAGAGACATGAACAGGAACAAGTCACCGGTTTTTGGTTCTACCATGTAGAAATATGACTTGCCGCTTTGTGAGCCGTCTGTACCGCTTCCTTTTATGAATGATTTCAGACCGCTTGTAACATCCTGACGCATATCATGGTTTCCGTCAGATTCCCATATAGGATTGACATAATCACTCTTGCTGATGACTTTTGCATAAGCGTCCCATTCTTTGTCCGGACCTGAATCGTTTGTTACACAGTCGCCTGAAACTACTATGAAATCGGTACTTTTATCATTGCTGTATTTCAGTGCCTGTTTAAGATTTTCTTCTGCATTTACATACCAAAGGCTGCCCTTATCAATATGTATATCTGAGTATGTGCTGAACGAATACAGTAAACTGCCGCTTGTTGAATGGAATCTCTTGTATGAAGGAATTGTGAAAACGGAATATGCGTCACTTGTATTATTGGAGCCGGTTACAGCGATTACCCTTGTTGCTCCGGCAGGAATAACTGTATGATATCCGAGACTTACAGAGCCGCTTTCGCCTGACTTCAAGGTCATTTCTTTGATAGGATAATATCCTTCCAATGCGCCGTAATTATCCGCCCAATAGAGCTTATATGTTCCGCTTTTATCTGCGTTAAGGGTTATCTTGCCTTCTGCATATCCGGCAGTATCTTTAAAGTCTCCCTTGAAAACGTAGGTCAGTTTTCCATCATCGTTGTTGACATTTTCGTAGCTTGTTCTTGAGCCGAGAATTGAATATGTACTCTTTGAAGAAACAGTTCCGTCAGTGTTTTTATGCAGAATGAGGATATCAATATATATATCCGGATTTGGTACTACTGCACTGCGTTCACATAAGTATACGTAATCTGTGCCGTTATTTGCTTTTTTTCCGAGAAAAGCTATCGGAACAACGCTTACTCCAACTATGTTGCCGTAAACACTGTCAAAAACTGTCTGAGCGTCACTTGGCAGTTCGCACGATTGGAGACCGGAAATTACTTCCATACCGCCGTCAACAGGATAATCGGGCAGACTATAGTAGTTACTTTTTTCATAATCTGCGATATTGAAGTCTGATACAGAGCTTATGGTCGAAACATTTTCCGACTCCCAATAAACTGTAACGAATTTGAGAGAGGTAAGGTCGTCCTGAGAGTCAGAATTCATTCGGCAGATAAAGTCTAAATTATATCCGGCAACGACTTGTTCTCCGTAACAAGCAAGCGGAGTCAGAGTTCCGCCCTGATAAGTTTTCATTGCATTGTTAAACGCATCAAGAGCGAATGTTGGGATAGAACTACTTGATGTAGTGTAGACATTGTTTTGCGGAGTGCCTTCCGCCATTGCAGTCAGACTCACAGCAGGTATTGCAGAAGCAATAACAGAAGCTGAAAGGAGTACTGCGAAGATTCTCGATTTGTTTTTTGAGTTCATAAACTTCATCCTTTCTGTGTGATTATTTTATGCCGGTATCCTGATGTTCAGATTATAACATATTCTTCCAAAATAGTAAACGGAAATTACAACATTTTTTTATTCTGATACGAATTTGTTTTAGTTGTTATGCCTAAAAATATCTGTGCAGAATTTTTGTAAAATGCTTTTTGCAAATTGACAAAAGACAGTGAATGTTTTATCATAAAAACAATGATATGCGTATAATTTTTAGGACATGATGTATACGAAAGGGTGATTGTATGAAACTGTTGTTACAGGGAGTTGTAAAATTTGTGACAGGAATTGCGCTTATGGGTTTGCTGATATTTTTGCCGGCAGGAACGATTAACTATTTTAACGGATGGCTGATGATGGGAATTTTGTTTTGTCCTATGCTAATAATGGGAGTTGTGCTGTTTGTAAAAAATCCGGAATTACTGAAAGAACGTCTTGATTCAAAAGAAAAGCAGGGTACACAAAAGGGCGTAGTAGCTTTGAGTGGTCTGATGTTTTTATCCTAAAGCGGCAAGAAGACTCCGACCTCTATAGGTCGGGGATGAATTGCCGGTCAGCCGTAAGGCTGACTTATTATT
>CACXGC010000207.1 GCA_902767155.1 uncultured Ruminococcus sp.
GCAATTTCGTCATTTCTCCTCTCTATGAGGATATTTTTACACATTTAATCACTAATGTCAATATTTTTGGCTGATTAAAAAATCTCCATAATATCATTGCTTTTTAGCAATTTCACCCTGCTTTTTGTAAATACTGTTTGCGGCAACATATCCTCTTACCATAGATAGCGGATAAATTGTCGTATTTCTGCCTATTACCGTACCGGGATTCAAAATTGCATTACATCCTACTTCCACATAGTCTCCGACCATTGCACCAAATTTTTTCAAACCGGTTTCAATTATGTCTTCCCCTGCTCTTATTCTCACAAGCGTCTTATCGGATTTGAGGTTTGATGTTTTTGCGCCAGCTCCAAGATGTGAACGATAGCCCAAAATCGAATCCCCAACATAATTATAATGCGGCACCTGAGCATTATCAAAAATAATGCAGTTCTTCAACTCGCTTGAGTTTCCTATTACACTTCCTGCACCTACTATTGCACTTCCACGAATAAAAGCACAATGTCTTATTTCTGCATCAGGACAAATAATCAGCGGTCCGTTAAAATAAGCTGTAGGCATTATCTTTGCTGATCTTGCCACCCATATATTATCTCCACGCTTTTCATAAATGTCCTCCGGTAATGTTGGACCTATCTTCATTATGAAGTCTGATATTTTCGTCAATGCTTGCCAAGGATACTCAAGTCCGGCAAAAAGCTCTGCTGCAATTGTATGGCTAAGATCGTACATTTCTGTAACTGTCATCTCTTTCATTATATTTTTACTCCTCCTTAGAACACAAAGTCGTCCTCATCAGATTCAACATAAAAAGCCCAATCATCACTGTCAAATTTTCCGGCAAGAAAAGTTATGCTCTTGAAATCAGTATCAACCTCATAGAACGAAAAACTATACGGTTTCTTAGTTTTTGGTTCTAAAACGATATCGCATTTGCCCAAAGAACGCCATTTGTATAAAAATATATCTGTTCCCTTTATGCAAAACTTCTTTCCGTTTGATTTTCCAAGATACTTATAATCTTTCATATCATATCAGACCTTTCAACTCAAGATACTGGATAATCAGGTCTACACTATTTTCTATACCGAGTGTGCCGCTGTTGATACAAAGATCATAATTATCAGGATCTCCCCATTTTCTGGTTGAATAGTAGTTATAGTAATTTGCCCTTGTTTTATCTGTTTTTGACACAACAGAATGAGCCTTTTTAGGATTCACATCGTATTCTTTTACAGCACACTCTACTCTCTTTTCAATATCGGCGTGAATAAATACACGAACAATATCTTCCCTGCCTCTTAGAATATAATCCGCACAGCGTCCAACAATAACACACGGATCCGCCGATATCTTACGTATAACCTCGTGCTGAGCAAGAAACAGTCTATCGTTCATAGGCAGCTGAGGCTCAATATAAAAATTGTTATCCAATGCTGCTGCTGCTCCTATTGACAGTGAATAAAGAAGGCTGTTTGTCGCTTTTTCATCAATACCCTCTATTATATCAGGATCCATACCGCTCTCCTGAGCCACCAATGTAAGCAAATTCTTATCATAGTAGGCAATGCCGAGTTTTTCTGCCAGTGAATTTCCAATTTTTCTTCCTCCACTTCCAAATTGTCTGGCTATAGTTATTACCACAAAATCACCTCATTTAATTAATATTACGGAGTGTCCTCACCATTCAGTATTATAACATATCTTTTATCAAAATTAAACAATTTTTTATAATCTTTTTGTTTTTCTTATGTTTCTTGTTGATATTACAACAATTTCTATCTTGTAATTTTTTATTTCAGTTTTGTTGTTGACTTTATCACCATATTATCATATGATTAGTATTATATGTTTTGGAGGCTGATAATTTGGTTAGGATAAAAAAAATAATATGCTTTACGCTTACACTGTGCCTTATTTTTATGTCCGCTTGTAAAAAGGAAAAAGAAACACCCCAAAATCAACTGATATATTACAATATCGACTGCGAACCGATAACTCTTGATCCTCAGATAGCAAACGATTCCAATGCTAAACTGGTTATTATGAACATTTTTGAAGGTCTTGTTAAAATAGATGAAAATAATAATATTGTTGAGGGTGCTGCTGAAAGCTGGGAAATCAGCGCAGATAAAATGATGTATACATTTCATCTCCGAAAAGGACTCAAATGGAATGACGGAACACCTCTTACAGCTTCTGATTTTATGTACGGAATACAAAGAACTCTTATGCCTGCTACTTCTTCTCCAACAGCATCCACACTTTACTGTATAAAAAATGCAGAAAAAATAAACATTGGCGAATCCGATATTTCTTCTTTGGGAGTTTTCGTCCGTGGCGATGATACAATAATATTTCAGCTCGAATATCATTATTCTGAATTTTTGCAAATACTTGCAACACCGCCTGCTATGCCGTGCAATAAAGCTTTCTTTGAAAAAACTGCCG
Organism: uncultured Ruminococcus sp.; assembly: GCA_902767155.1. GTDB lineage: Bacteria > Bacillota > Clostridia > Oscillospirales > Acutalibacteraceae > UBA1213. Next base: position 2,455 of record CACXGC010000207.1, read on the forward strand.
GTCAATACGGACGTGATTACGATAAAATTCTTTGCAATGGAGCTTTCTATATAAGAAAAAACGGTTGGGAACACAATAACTATATTTATCTGAGAAAAAATAACGAATATGTAGGCTCCGACTGTCCTATACCCGCCGGAGTGAATATTACTATATCAAGCACATCACAGGATATGTTTACCGCTATTAAAAACGGTGATGTTGACTGTGGTTCAATCAATTCTGATGACGTTGAAAAAGCACAATCTCTTGGTTTTCACATTACAAGTTTCGGTGACAAAATATTCGGAATTTCTTTCAATACAAAAGACGATATATTGAAAAATACAAATATTCGATGCGCCTTGCTTTCTTCACTTGACAAGAATTATATTTTACAAAAAATACCCGATAGATGCACAGCCGCCGAAAATATAATACACGATACTGCTGTTGTCGATGGTGAGGTTTATCGTAAAATCGCCGGAAATATATGCCTAAAGAATAAAAAAGAACCTGTTGCTCTTCTTAATCAAGGAATAAAAGATCTCGGTATAGACTCAGTTACTAATATCACGATTCTCTGCACCGATGATGAAAAAACTCAAAATATGGTCAATAATATTATCGAAACATGGAACAAACTTACCGGTGGATATTTTAATAAAAAAACTGTTCATTTGTCTGAACTAAAAAGTTGTATTTCATCCGGACAATATGAAGCTGTCATTGCACCAATTACGATTGGAGGAAATACTCCACTAAGTACTCTTGAGGCTTTTTCTTCATCAGAAAAATATAATCCTGCATCATACTCTTCTGAAATCTATGACAATAAACTTGAACACATAAGGAAAAATCTTATGATCTCCGAAATCAAATATATCAAAGAAACAGAAGATTTTCTTCTGAACGAGGGACTTTTCTATCCTCTATACATTGAAAGCCACTACTATGCAAGTGCAGCAAATGTCACAAAAATCATCTTTCACCCATATGGTACAGAAGCTGATTTTTTCTATGCTACAAAAAATGTTCAATAGCCCGAAAAAAATTATAATTTTGTGTAAACAGGTAATATTTATGCATTCACCAATAAACTTTACGAAGATTATGGTTAAAAAATTACTCTATAATACTGCGTAAATATTTTCAATAATACCTCTGTGAATATTGAAATTATCCATAATTTATTATATAATAGGAAAAGTGCAGATTTATACATGATTTGATATTTTTCTTTATATCCACAATTTACTTCAAAGGGAGTGCTTTAATGAAAAAAAAATACGAATACCTTCTTGAAAATGTAAAAAAAATACATTTTGTTGGTATAGGCGGTTCAGGAATGTGTCCTCTTGCCGAAATACTTAATCAAAAAGGATATGAAATTACCGGCTCTGATGTAGCAGAATCAGATACTCTTGCCAGAATACGTTCATACGGCATCAATGTAACTATGGGGCATAAACCGGAAAACGTAAACGGTGCTGATCTTGTTGTTCATACTGCAGCAGTAAAAGCTGATAATCCTGAAATCGTTTCTGCAAAAGAACAGGGTATTAAAACTATAGAACGTTCTGTCATGCTCGGTGCAGTAGTTGAAAAATATCCTCAGTCTGTAGCTGTTTGCGGCACTCATGGTAAAACTACAACAACTTCGATGATTACTCAGATATTCACAATGGCTGATTTCGATCCTACAGCCGTAATTGGTGCTAAACTCCCTTTTATCGGAGGAAACAGCCGTGTAGGTAAATCTGAAATAATAGTATGTGAAGCTTGTGAATATGTAGACAGCTTTCTCCGCATATTTCCTGCAGTTTCAGTAATACTGAATGTCGATGAAGACCATTTGGATTATTTCGGAAACCTTGACAGAATTAAGGAATCATTTATCAATTTTGCAAATCAGACCTCTGATACACTGGTTGTTAACGGTGATGATGCAAATACTATGTTCTGCATTGATGGTATGAAAGAAAAAGGTAAGAAAATTGTTACGTTCGGTTTTGGCGAAAACAATGATTTCCGTGCAGTTATCCATAATAAGAATGATGTGTGCGAAAGCTTTGACCTTCTGTATCATAACAAAAAAATTACCGAAATCACTCTTTCTGTACCCGGCAGCTTCAACGTAATGAACGGTCTTGCTGCCGCCGCTGCAACTATTACTTTGGGCGTTTCACCTGATGAGGTATCAAAAGCTCTTAATGCTTTTCATGGCGCTCACAGACGTTTTGAGATTCTTGGAACGCCGCAGGGTATTACTGTTGCAGATGACTTTGCTCATCATCCTACAGAACTTAAAGCTACTCTTACAACTGCTATGAGCATGGGATATAAACAGGTATGGGCTGTATTTCAACCGCATACTTTTTCAAGAACTTATACTTTCCTGAATGAATTTGCAGAAGTTCTTTCTATTCCTGACCATTGTATACTTTCAGAAATTCTTCCTGTACGTGAAACAAACAAATGGAATATATATTCAAAAGATCTTGCAGAAAAAATTGACGGCTGTGTATGGTTTGAAACTTTTGATGAAATAGCCGATTACGTAACAAAAAAAGCACAGCCGGGTGATCTGATAATAACTATAGGCGGCGGCAATGTATATATGTGCGCCAATATGATTATGGAAAAGTTAAGCAAAGATTCTACAAAATGATAAGGCTGTGATGAAGAATTGAATAAAAGACTCAAGCTTTACGGTTTTAATAATCTTACTAAAACCCTGAGCTTTAATATATACGACGTATGCTATGCTAAAACGGAACGGGAACAAAAGGATTATATCGCTTATATTGATGAACAATACAATTCAGAACGTCTGACAAATATACTTTGCCGTGTTACTGAAATGATAGGTGCTACTGTTCTGAATATATCAAAACAGGATTATGACCCTCAGGGAGCAAGCGTTACATTGCTTATCTCTGAAAAAGGTCTTCCCGAAAGTATAGATCCATCGTGCAATCTTGGCGGTGATTTCATATCTCAGAATCGCAACGCCATTGCTGCACATCTGGATAAAAGTCATGTTACTGTGCATACCTATCCGGAATATCATCCCGGAAACGCTATTGCTACGTTCCGTGTTGATATTGATGTTTCTACTTGCGGAACAATCTCTCCGCTAAATACACTCGATCTTCTTATAGACAGCTTTGACTCTGATATAATAACAATAGATTACAGAGTTCGTGGATTTACAAGAAACACCGATGGCAAAAAACTTTTTATAGACCATAAAATAACTTCTATTCAGGATTATATAAAAGATGATACGTTAAAAAGATATGATACCGTTGATATAAATGTCTATCAGGCTAATATATTCCATACTCAGATGCTTATAAAAGAACTCGAATTACAAAATTATCTCTTCAAAACCGATGTGTATGAAATCCCACCGAAAGAACGTCTTGCTATATCAAACAGTCTAAGACGTGAAATGATAGAAATTTTTAGCGGAACCAATGTTTATAATGAGGATTGAGAAATGAAAAAATCACAGGAACGTGCGCCAATCTATGAAGCTTTGAGTGAATACAGAGAAAAAAGAATAGTTTCTTTTGATGTTCCGGGGCATAAACAAGGAAAAGGAAACCCCGAACTTACAGAATTTCTCGGAAAGCAATGTATGAGCGTTGATGTGAATTCTATGAAACCGCTCGATAACCTCTGTCACCCTGTAAGCGTAATAAAAGAAGCCGAAGAACTCATGGCAGATGCTTTCGGTGCTGCAAATGCTTTCTTTATGGTAAACGGTACTTCAAGTGCTGTTCAGGCAATGGTAATGAGTGTATGTAAGCGTGGGGACAAGATAATTATGCCCAGAAACGTACATCGCAGCAGTATCAACGCTTTGATCGTCTGCGGTGCTGTGCCGGTATACGTTAATCCGGGAGTTAATAAACAATTAGGCATTCCTCTCGGTATGTCGGTTGATTCGGTCAAAAATGCTATAAGCGAAAATCCTGAAGCTAAAGCAATTATTGTAAATAACCCTACTTACTATGGTGTTTGCTCTAACCTCAGAGAGATTGTCAGGATTGCGCACAATGCTGGAATGAAGGTTCTTGTGGACGAAGCTCACGGAACACATTTTTACTTTGGAGATTATATGCCTCTTTCCGCTATGAGCGTGGGAGCGGATATGGCGGCTGTCAGTATGCATAAAACTGGCGGCTCACTGACACAAAGTTCAGCCTTGCTCCTTGGTCCGGATATGAATCCCGGATATGTTCGACAGATAATAAATCTAACACAAACAACAAGCGCCTCTTACCTGCTTTTATCATCTGTGGATATAGCAAGAAGAAATCTTGCCCTGAACGGTAAAAAAATATTTGAAACTGTTACATCCCTTGCTTCATACGGCATTAAGGAAATAAACAAGCTCGGGGGTCTGTACGCATTTTCTCGTGAACTTATAAACGGTGACGATATTTTCGATTTTGATCCCACCAAAATCTCTGTTCACACAAGAGATATCGGTCTTGCAGGTATAGAAGTATACGATATTCTCCGTGACCGCTTTGATATACAGATTGAATTCGGTGATATCGGCAACATTCTCGCTATCGTGTCAGTCGGTGACCGTATTCTGAATGTCGAACGCCTTATATCAGCTTTGTATGAGATAAAACGTCTTTACACAAAAAATCCTTCCGGTATGCTCGACCACGAGTATATAGAACCTCATGTCGTATGTTCACCTCAGGAAGCTTTCTATTCCAACAAAAAACAGATTCCGCTTGATGATACACTTGACAAAGTATGTGCAGAATTTGTAATGTGTTATCCGCCCGGAATACCGATTCTTGCCCCAGGTGAGATGATAACAAAAGATGCACTCGAATATATAAAATATGCGAAAATTAAAGGATGTAATCTGACCGGTGCAGAAGATATGAACACAGATAAGATAAATGTAATGGTTGAATAAATCTGTTTTTTGATATCAAGAAATTTATTAACGGAGGTTTGTAACTAAAATGGAAATGTGGTACACTGAGGAACAGACCAAAAATGTCCGTTTCTCTATACGCTGTGACAGACAGAAGTATTCTGCACAGTCTGAATTTCAGCGGATCGAAATTTTCAGTACACCTGAATTCGGTGATGTACTGGTTTTGGATGACCGTATAATGCTTACAACTAAAGATGAATTTATTTACCATGAAATGATAACACACGTTCCTATGGCAACAAATCCTGCTATAAAAAACGTACTTGTAATTGGTGCGGGTGACGGCGGTACTGTTAAGGAACTGACAAAATATAAAAATATAGAATGTATTGATATGGTTGAAATTGACCGTATGGTTGTTGATGCCTGCAAGGAATTTCTCCCCACAGTTTCATGTAAGCTTAGCGACCCAAGAGTACACATACATATTGACGATGGTTTGCGTTTTGTACGTCATGTAGAAAACAAATACGACCTTATTATTGTGGATTCTACTGATCCAATTGGTCCCGGTGAGGGTCTTTTCACTACAGAATTCTACGGCAATTGCTATAAAGCTCTGAACCAAGACGGAATACTCGTAAATCAGCATGAAAGCCCTTTTTATAATATGTATTCAAAGGCTATGAAACAGGCTCATAGAAAAATTGTCGAATTCTTCCCTATATGCAAAGTTTATCAAGCTCACATTCCTACATATCCATCCGGTCACTGGCTGTTCGGATTTGCTTCAAAAAAGTTCCATCCAACTCATGACCTTGATGAAGGTGCATGGAATCAGCTTTGTATTGATACTCAATATTACAACACAAGACTTCATCGTGGAAGTTTTGCTTTACCTACATACGTTACAAAACAACTTATGGAAGGCGAATATATTTCATAATGTGTAATCCTTAACACGTTGTGCTTAAATACTCTATCTTATTTTACGGAGGTATAAAAAATGGGAAAAGCTTTAATTATCGGCGCAGGCGGTGTAGCAAGTGTATGTATCCACAAATGCTGCCAAAATTCTGACGTATTCGAGGAAATCTGCATAGCAAGCAGAACAAAATCCAAGTGTGATGCGCTCAAAGAAAAACTTGATGGCGGAAAAACAAAAATTTCTACTGCTCAGGTAAATGCAGACAATGTTGATGAACTCATCGCTCTCATCAATCAGTTCAAACCTGATGTGGTTATCAATCTTGCTCTCCCCTATCAGGATCTCACAATAATGGATGCTTGTCTTGCTACTAAAACAAATTACGTTGATACCGCTAACTATGAACCGCTTGATACCGCTAAATTCGAGTATAAATGGCAGTGGGCTTACCGTGAACGCTTTGAAAAAGCTGGTATTACCGCACTTCTCGGCAGTGGTTTTGATCCGGGTGTTACAGGCGTTTTCAGCGCATATGCTATGAAACATGAATTTGATGAAATCAACTATATAGATATTCTGGACTGTAACGCCGGCGATCATGGCTATCCGTTTGCTACAAACTTCAATCCTGAAATAAATATTCGTGAAGTTTCTGCTAAAGGAAGTTACATCGAAGACGGAAAGTGGATTGAAACCGAACCGATGGAAATCAAACGTGTATATAATTTCCCTGAAATCGGAGAAAAAGATATGTATCTCCTCCATCACGAGGAACTTGAATCTCTTGCGCTGAATATAAAGGGAATAAAAAGAATCCGTTTCTTCATGACTTTTGGTCAGAGTTATCTCACACACCTGAAATGTCTTGAAAATGTAGGCATGACCTCTATTGAGCCTATTGATTTCGAGGGAAAGAAAATCGTACCGCTCCAGTTCCTTAAAGCTGTTCTTCCCGACCCTGCTTCACTTGGTCCGAGAACTAAGGGAAAAACAAACATTGGATGTATTTTTATAGGCAAAAAGGACGGCAAAGACAAAACCTACTATCTTTACAACGTATGCGACCATCAGGAATGTTACAAAGAAGTTGGCTCTCAGGCTATTTCCTATACAACAGGCGTACCTGCTATGATAGGTGCTGCAATGCTGCTGACAGGTAAATGGAATATGCCCGGCGTACATAATATCGAGGAGTTTGATCCTGACCCATTTATGGAAGCGCTTAACCAGTTTGGTCTTCCGTGGAAAGAAAGTTGGAATCCTGATCTCGTAGAATAATAAAAAAACCGATCGGCTGAACAAATGTTCGACCGACCGGTATTTTTTTATAAATCAAAGCGCACTCAACATTTCTTCAAGTTTTTTGATAATAGCCTTAGCCTTCTCTTCTTTTGAACGAATGTCAGCAACAACTTTTTCAGGAGCTTTTGACATAAATTTCTCATTATGCAGTTTGCTGTTAACAAACTCCATCTCCTTATAAGCCTTTTCTAATTCTTTCTTTATTCTTGCCCTTTCACTCTCTATATCAACAAGTTCAGCAAGCGGCAAATAAATTTTTGCATCAGCAGTTGCAATACTTACCATACCCTTTGTATCTGAAAGCTCATCTGTAACTACATCAACCGATGCCGCTCCTGCAAGACGAACGAGAAAATCTCTTGCTTGTGAATACATTTCAGGAACTGATGTTACAATTGTTACATGTGCTTTCTTTGAATTCGGAACTTTCAACTCTGCACGGCTTTCACGAATAGAACGTATGCTCTCCATAATTCGCTCCATTTGTGCCTCTTCTTCTGCAAAACAGAATTTTTCCTGATAAACAGGCCAGTTCTGCATCATCAAATAGCCTTCTTCGTGCGGCAATGCCTGATAGATTTCCTCTGTTATAAATGGCATGAACGGATGCATAAGCTTGAGTGCTTCAATCAAAACATAGCAAAGTACATTTTCAACTGCAAGTTTCTTTTCTTCATCATCGCCGTTTAAACGAATCTTTGCAAGCTCAATATACCAGTCACAAAAACTATACCATATAAAGTCATGTACTTTCTGTGCTGCAACACCCATATCAAACTGTTCCAAATTATATGTAACTTCTTTGACAAGGTTACTAAGTCTGGACAAAATCCACTTATCCTCAAGCGCAAGGTCTTTTGGCAATTCAACCTTTTCAATCGTCATATTCATGAGCAGGAATCGTGATGCATTCCATATCTTATTGGTAAAGTTACGCATTGCAATGATCTTTTCTTCACTGTAACGCATGTCATTTCCCGGAGAACTTCCCTGTACAAGCATAAATCTAAGTGCATCTGCACCATACTGATTTATAACTTCAAGTGGGTCAATACCATTTCCGAGAGATTTTGACATCTTTCTTCCCTGACTGTCACGAACAATACCATGAATCACAACCGTATCAAACGGGAGCTTTCCTGTATAAGCTAATCCTGAGAAAATCATTCTGCTTACCCAGAAGCCGATAATATCATATCCGGTTACTAATGTGCTTGTAGGATAGAAATATTTGTAGTCATCCGATTCAGTATTTGGCCATCCCAAAATAGAGAACGGCCACAAGGCTGATGAGAACCATGTATCAAGTGTATCGGGATCTTGTGTAAGATTATTACTGCCGCAAGCTTTACACTGACATGGTGCAGATTTCGCTACATTAGTTTCTCCGCAGTCGTCACAATACCATGCCGGAATTCTATGACCCCACCAAAGTTGACGGGAAATACACCAATCACGGGTATTTTTCATCCAGTTAAGATATGTTTTTGTAAAGCGTTCCGGAACAAATTTAAGTTCTCCTGCTTCAACTGCCTTAACAGCAGGTTCTGCCAATGTTTTCATACGTACAAACCACTGTCTTGATATCATTGGTTCAATAGTAGTATGACAACGGTAACAAGTTCCTACATCATGCTTGAGATCTTCTGTTTCTTTAAGAATTCCAAGTTCTGTAAGATCAGCGAGAACAGCCTTTCTTGCTTCTGTTGTTGTCATACCTGCGTATTTTCCACAGTCAAGAACTTCCGGCTCTCCTTCGGTTGCTCTTCCGCTTTCAATAAGGTCACGATAAACTTTTACGTCCTCTGCACCCGTCATATGACCATCATACGTAAAGCATCTTACAGCCGGCAAATTATGACGCAATCCTACTTCAAAGTCATTAGGATCATGTGCCGGTGTGATTTTTACTACGCCTGTTCCCTTTTCCATATCAGCGTGTTCATCACATACTATCGGAATTTCTTTATTTATAAGCGGGAGGATAACATGACATCCGTGAAGATGCTTATATCTTTCGTCTTCTGCGTTTATAGCTACCGCAGTATCTCCAAGCATGGTTTCAGGACGTGTAGTAGCAATTTCGAGAAATTCTCCTGTTTCCTTTACCTTATAAAGAATATGCCAAAAATGGCTGTCCTGCTGTTCATACTCAACTTCTGCATCAGAAATTGATGTCTGACATTTAGGACACCAGTTTACCATTCTATTGCCTCTATAAATCTTGCCATCATTGTAAAGATTTGTGAATACCTCAAGAACAGCATCTGAACACTGTTCATCCATTGTAAAATGTTCTCTCTCCCAGTCACATGAAGAACCAAGTGTACGAAGCTGTGTGACAATACGGTTTCCGAATTTTTCTTTCCATGCCCAAGCTCTTTCCATAAACTTGTCTCGACCAAGATCTTCTTTTGTTAATCCTTCGGAACGCATCTGCTCAACAATTTTTGCTTCTGTTGCAATCGCTGCGTGGTCTGTTCCGGGAATCCATAAAGCAGCGTATCCCTGCATTCTTTTAAAACGTGTCAGTATATCCTGCAATGTGTTATCAACTGCATGACCCATATGAAGCTGACCTGTTACATTCGGCGGCGGCATTGCAATTGAATATGATTTCTTTTCAGGATCTCTTATGCCTCTGAAACAACCGCTTTTCTCCCAATTTTCATATATTTTTTTTTCAACAATTTTCGGGTCATATGTTTTTGGCAAATCTGCTTTCATTATATCATTCCTTTCGTATTATCCACACTAAAAACAAACTTTTATGAAAATGCATTGATTGTGCAGAACCGAATTGCCGGTCCGCACAATCAGCTTTGAATTTATTTTTTAATGCGTACAGTAACTTTTCTGCCATCATCATAAGCAACTTCCAAACTCATATCCGGCTCAGAAACATTACCACAAACACTGAGCGTTTCACCGCTTATATAATCAGTCCATCCCGAAGGTACATCGCCCTCAAATTCAACTGTAATATTGTCTGTTATCTCACAGCCAAGCTGACGACGTGCATCCTGAATACTTCTTACAATGTCACGTGCAAAGCCTTCTTCACGAAGTTCATCTGTTATCGTCAAATCAAGGGATACAACTATACCCTTATCGCTGGAAACGTGCTGACCTTCCTTTGCATGGTAAGTAACAAGGATTATTTCACTGTCAAATGCCTTCTCCTCGCCATCAATCTCAAGTACAGCACCCTCAGATATAAGTCTGAATTTATTTGTCTTAACTGCCTTTATGATAACAGGAATACTATCAGGATAACGGCTTCTTATCTCATTGAAATTCGGAGCATATTTAACTTCTGCAACACTGCCCACATCCTCAAGAACTTCAACACTTTTGACATTCAATTCCTCTGCAATAATATCTTTGAAACTTTCAACAACTGCATTATCTCTTTTATCCGAAAGAATGACACGGAGTGTACTAAGCGGCTGACGATTCTTTACCTTATTCTTATTTCTGATAGAACGTGCAAGATAAATTACATTGCGAACCAGTTTAACTTTACCAAGAAGTTCATCATCTTTGAAGTTCTCAGGAATTTCTGGCCAGTTATCAAGATGTACAGAAAATTTTCCTGTAAGTGTCTGATAGATTTTTTCAGAGATAATCGGTGCCACCGGCGCAAACAGCTTTGTCATATTGACAAGAACGTAGTAAAGCGTTTCATATGCGTTCTTTTTATCCTCAGACATTCCCTTTTCCCAGAAACGTCTTCTGCTACGGCGGATAAACCAGTTTGTCAGACCATCAACAAGATCTATAAGCTTATCTACATATCTGTTGACCTGATAAGCATCCATATTTTCCGTAATGGCAGCAGTGACTTCATACAGTTTTGCAAGCATCCACTTATCAAGTTGATTATCAGACTGTGGCACTATAACAGTTTCAGGACGAAAATCATCAATATTCGCATACGAAATAAAGAAGTTGCATGCATTCCAATAAGGCAGAATTATCTGTTGATATGCGTCCTGTATACCGTTGTCATCAAACAAAAGGTCTCCGATAAGCATCGCATTCGTCTGATACAGATACAGACGAAATGCATCTGTGCCGAACTGCTTCATAAGCAGCATCGGATCAGTATAATTTTTTGAAGACTTTGAAAGCTTCTTTCCATCTTTTGCAAGAATCGTTCCATGTACAACACAATTTGAGAAACATGGCTTATCGAAAAGTGCAACTGAAAGAACGTGCAGATAATAGAACCAGCATCTGATCTGCCCGGTATACTCAACAATAAAGTCGCTCGGAAAATGAGAATCAAACCATTCTTTGTTCTCAAAAGGATAATGTTTCTGGGCAAACGGAACCGAACCGCTTTCAAACCAACAGTCAAGCACTTCCGGAACACGAACTTTTGTACCGGTACAGCCTTCACAAGTACACGGGAATTTAATTTTGTCCATATATTGACGATGAAGATTTGTCAAACGTACTCCGCTTGCTTTCTCTATTTCATCAATGCTGCCAAGCACTGTTCTGTCTCCGCATTTATCACATTCCCAGATCGGAATAGGTGTAGACCAGTAACGATTACGTGAAATATTCCAGTCACGGGCATTTTCAAGCCACTTTCCGAAACGTCCATGTTTAATAGTTTCCGGAACCCAGTTTATATCCTCGTTATACTTTATAAGTTTATCCTTTATCTTACCAATATCAAAATACCAAGCATCCATTGCCTTATATATCAAAGGACGCTTACACCTCCAGCAATGAGGATAATTATGTTCGATTGTTCCGTCAGCAACAGCTTTTCCGTTATCATACAAGAAACGAATAACTACCGGATTCATTTCAATAACATTCTTCTCGCCGTCCGCCTCGTAAAAATCTGTAACTTCTGCTGTAAATCTGCCCTTTTCGTCAACAGGATTTACAAGCGGTATTCCATTGTTCTTGCAAGTCCAGTAGTCATCTTCACCGAACGCAGGAGCAGTATGCACAATGCCAACACCTTCATCACTGCCGACATAATCAGCTGTAACAACTCTGAATGCTTTATCCTTGAGTGATGCAAAATACGGGAACAGAGGCTCGTATTTTCTGCCTACAAGATCTTTTCCCTTGCATTCTTTTACTACAACAGGTTCTTTACCGAAAATCTTTTCATATTTTGGCAAAACATTTGTACAGGCAATAAATATCTCATTTCCAACATCAACAAATGAGTAATCCAATGTTTCACCTACCGCAAGACAGAGATTTGAAGGAAGTGTCCAAGGTGTTGTTGTCCATGCGAGGAAATAGACCTGTTTACCGTCAATAACTTCATCTGTCTTAAATTTGGCAATGATCCATCTGTCCTGTCTCGGACGAGTCGAATCAGACTCTCTTGTATCTGAAATAGAAAGAGAAGTTTCGCAATGTGTACAATAAGGTGTTACACGATAATCTCTGTAAATAAGACCTTTATCATAACATTGCTTGAACGCCCACATTACAGATTCCATAAATGTCGGGTTCATCGTCTTATAAGCTCCATCATAATCAACCCAGCGAGCCATTTGTTCAACGTATTCTTTCCACGCTTCATTATTTCCTGAAACAATTTCAAAACATTTTTCATTAAACTTATCAATACCAAGACTATTCTCTATTATATTCTTATCATTAATACCAAGCTGTACTTCTGCCTGATTCTCTATAGGCAGACCATGACAGTCCCAGCCCCAGACTCTCGGTACTCTATATCCACGCATTGTCTGATAACGTGCTATCATATCCTTTATGAATGATACAAGGATCGTACCGTGATGTGGTTTTCCTGTAGGAAAAGGAGGACCATCATAAAAAACTACTTCTCCCTTTGATTCCTTTTCAACTGACTTTTCAAAAACCTTATTTTCTTTCCAGAATTTCAAGATATTTTCCTGAATCTCGGGTACATTTGGTTTTCCTGCAAGTTGTTCATACTTCATCTTTCACTCACCTTTTCTCTTGCTTTATCGTGATTTTATAACAAATCATCATTAGCATAGTTACCTTTTTATTCTATTACGATTACTGTCGTTTGTCAAGCTTTTTATCCCGACACTAAAAGCTTAAAAATTGTGCAAAAAAGATAGACAGAAAATTGTATTTATGTTATAATTTCCAATAAAGTTAACTGTAAAAATAAAGCTGACTTTTTCCAAAACCTACAAAAAATTCATTTACGATATGGTGATGAAAATAAATGTGGATAAGAGACAAAAATATAGATAATGGAAGAGCTTTTGACTGGGGTAATATTTCTTCTGATTACGCAAAGTACAGAGACATATATCCTCCAAAATTCTATAACAAAATAATAGACCGCAATCTATGTATCAATGGGCAGAAAATACTGGATGTTGGCACTGGATCTGGTGTTTTGCCAAGAAATATGTATAAATACGGCGGTAAATGGGTCGGTACAGATATTTCGCAAAATCAAATAGCTCAGGCAAAAATATTGTCAGGTGGAATGAATATTGATTACTTTGCAATTCCAACAGAAAATATATGTTTTCCTGATAACTCGTTTGATGTAATAACTTCTTGTCAGTGTTTCTGGTACTTTGATCACAAAAAAGTTTCAAAAATTTTCTATGATATTCTGAAACCAAACGGATACCTGCTTATACTCTACATGGCATGGCTTCCTTTCGAGGATAAAATAGCAGGCGAAAGTGAAAAACTTGTTTTGAAATATAACCCTGAGTGGACCGGTGCAGGCGAAACAATGCATCCTATAGGATTGCCGGAATATTATAAACATCTTTTCGATATAGTATACACTGATGAATACAAAATAAACGTACACTTTACTCGTGACAGCTGGAATGGCAGAATGAAAGCCTGTCGTGGAATTGGTGCTGCTCTTTCTGATAAGGAAATAGAGAGTTGGGAAACAGAACACAAAAAATTACTTTCCGAAATTGCTCCTGTCGAATTTGATGTTCTACACTATTGTGCTATGTTGGAATTGAAATCCAAAAAATTTTGAACAAAATAACAGGTGATATCATTGAAAGAATATAAATTTTACGGATGCGAAACAGCTAAAATAAAAGATTCCCATGGTCTGAATCTCACTGATTATTATGATATTTTGTCGGATATATGGTGTGAATATACCTGTGCTCCAAGACTAAGAGAAAAATGGTCTGCGGATAATAAAACCTTGGGTCAGTGCTCAATTACTGCTTTTTTGATACAAGATATATTCGGCGGCAAGGTTTATGGCATACCTCGAGGAAACGGTAATTTTCATTGTTTTAACGCTGTAGGCAACTATATATTTGATCTTACAAGCGAACAATTTGGAGATGAAATCCTTGACTATGAAAATTTCTCTGAACAATTCAGGGATATACATTTCGCCAAAAAAGAAAAATTTCAGCGTTATGAGTATCTGAAATCTAAACTCAATACCGCTTTACAAGAACATCACTACCGGAGGAACAAATGAATAAATATACATTCAGTGTTATAATTCCGGCTCACAACGAAGAAAATTATATAGCCCGATGTATTCATTCAATAAAGATTGCTGCAAAACATTACGGCGGCAATACTGAAATAATCGTTGTATGTAACCGCTGTACCGACAGAACGGCGGATATTGCTGTATCATGTGGTGCTAAAGTTTTGTATAATGAAACACGATGCATTGCAAGTGTGAGAAATACAGGAATAGCTTCTGCAAACGGTGATATAATCGTTACAATTGATGCCGACAACCGTATGACAAGGGGAACATTGAAAGAAATCGCATACAAAATTTCAACCGGAAAATATATCGGCGGCGGCTCTCCTATAAAATTTGAACGCCATTCCTTTGCACTTATCTGTAATGAAAATCTCTGCAAATTTGCTTTTCGTATAACCGGTCTTTACTGTGGTATTTTCTGGGCAGAGAAAAAAACTTTTCAGGCAATAGAAGGCTTTTCAGAATTGAAAGCTATGGAAGATGCTGCTACAGCAAAAAAACTAAAACAGTACGGGAAAATTTTCGGAAAGAAATACACTACGCTCAAAAAAAATTTTCTGATAAATTCAACAAGAAAATTTGATGATATGGGCGACTGGCTGTATTTTAAACTCATGTTAAAAAATGTAGATACTTTGCTCAGAGCTGCTTTCGGTGACAGACGAAAACTTGATATTTTGCTTGATGAAATGTTTTATGATTATAATGACAAAAACGGAGAAAATAAAAAATGAAAGAATTTCTTGACGTAGTTGATGAAAACGGTATTCCCACAGGTGAAACAGTAGACAGAGAAACTGCTCATAGTAAAGGAATACTGCACAGAACTTCTCATGTATGGATTTTCAGAAAGAAAAACGGAAAAATTCAAATTCTCCTTCAAAAAAGGTGTTCTTCTAAAAAATCATTCCCGGGATGTTATGACATCTCAAGTGCCGGTCATATTCCTGCGGGTACTGACTATATAACTTCTGCTTTGCGTGAATTGAAAGAAGAACTTGGAATCGAATCTAAACCGGAAGAACTTATAAAATGTGGTGATATAACTACAATTGCCAACGATGTATTTTTCGGTAAAGAATTTCACAACAGAGAATTTTCCGGAATTTTTATTTTATACAAAGACGTTGATGAACAACATCTTACATTACAGTTTGAAGAAGTAGAAAGTGTACTTTGGATGGATATTGATGATTGTATCGAGAGCGTAAAAAATAACACAATTAAACACTGTATCGCAATTGACGAACTTATGACAGTAAAAAACGCCATCGAAAAATATAACATTTCGCAATAATCTATCCCCAACCCTTTCAATACACTAAACCCTATAAAAATAAGAAAGGAGATTTTTTAAGCAGCCAAAAATATTGACATTAGTGATTAAATGTGTAAAAATATCCTCATAGAGAGGAGAAATGACGA
>CACXGC010000208.1 GCA_902767155.1 uncultured Ruminococcus sp.
GCGTTCAAACCGGGCTCTGCAACAAGCTATGATGTAAAATCAGTAGTAATGGATGCTAACGGCAGAACAACCGAAAAAGTTTTCACTGTTAAAGTTACAAAATAATGAAAAAAGCACCTGTCTTTTTTGTAGGGCAGGTGCTTAATTTTTAGTGAAATTAAACATAATAGATTGACTTTGCTCTAAAAATATGATATAATCTGTATATAAAATAATATTTGGAGGCGATATTTATGAGGCAAAATTCGAACAATTCATTCAGACGAAAGCTGACTTTGCTGCTGAGTGCTGCAATTATCAGTACCGCATTATGTGCCGCAACGGCTCTTACTGTGACAGCTGCCGGAATAGATAATACGCAAACTCAGGAGTATGACAGTAAATATGTTTATGATACTCAGCTTCTCAAACTTGACCCTCATGAAGAAGATAACACAATGAATATTATCGGCTACTATGGCGATGAGGAATACCTTATAATTCCGTCAAAAATTGAAGGTTATGATGTAGTCAGCATAGGCGGAACTGCGTTTTTCAGCAAAAATCTCAAAGGTATTATTATCCCCGAGGGTGTAAAGGTCATCGAAAACGGTGCATTTATGTATTGCAGACAGTTAGAGGAAATTTCTCTCCCCTCTTCTTTGGAGAGTATAGGCGAAGATGCGTTTGGATTTTGCGAAAGCCTTGAAAGTATTTCCTTGCCTGATCGCATAATAGCCATGGGAGAAGGTGCTTTCGGATACTGTACCAAGCTGAAAAGTTTTACTTTCCCAGCCGGTATGAATTATGTGCCGGATCGTGTACTGGGATTCAACGATTCTTTGACGGAAATAAATATGCATAGCGGTATAACAGAAGTCAATAATTATGCTTTTTGGCATTGTAAATCCCTTGAAACCGTTAATTTTCCGTCGAGTGTAAAATATATTGGCGAATCGGCTATTGCCTGCTGTGACAATCTTAAAAATGTTACACTTCCGCCTGATCTTAAAGTTATTTCAAACAGTCTTGCTGCGGAATGTCCGTCGCTGGAGCATTTTGATATACCGGATACGGTAGAGAAAATAGAAGGATATGCGTTTTACCGCTGTCCGGCTTTGAAAAATCTGAAGATCCCGGCAGCAACGGAAGAAATAGGAGATTATGCAATAGGTTACGATGAAGGTGTTCCGGACTGGACAAAAAAGCTTGTGGACGGTTTTGTACTAAGCGGAAACGGGAATTCCGCTGCACATCGTTATGCAGATAATAATGATATTCCGTTTGATATCGTGCAGGATTGTCCTTATGATTATGAGACAAGGGATAATAATGTTATCATAACCGGATACCACGGAGAGCAGAAAAATATAATCATACCTATGTGCATAGGCGGAAAAACCGTAACGGAAATAGCTCCAAGAGCTTTTGAAAAAAGTGATATAACTGACGTTTATATCCGCAGCAATGTAAAAATGATAGGCGAATTTGCGTTCAGCAGATCTTCTTCTCTGAAAAGTGTTCATCTCTGTGACGGTGTTCAGACCATAGATGCGTGCGCCTTTGAAGGCTGTACGTCTCTTGAAGATGTAAGGCTGCCCGAAGACATGACTCAGTGGAATGAAGGTAACAGCGGCGGTCAGTTCTGGGACTGCACATCTCTTGAGAGTATTGTCCTGCCCAAAAATCTTACAGGAATAGGTCCGTTTACTTTCAGCGGGTGCACATCACTGATTGATATCGTATTCCCTGAGGAGGTTAAACAAATCGGCAGCAACGCATTTGCACAAACATTATGGCTTGAATCTCAACCGTATGGTGCTGTATATATCGGCAATACACTTCTTACCTTCAAGGACAGTGATACGCATATTGAAGAAGTTACTGTAGCAGAAGGAACTAAATACATTGCTGTTACAGCATTTATGAACATGGAGAATATAACATCGGTAACACTTCCGCAAGGACTGGAAGGCATAGATTTTGTGGCATTTCTGAACTGCCGTAATTTGAAATCAATCACTATTCCGGAAACTGTTACATACATCGGAGACAACGCATTCGGATATTATTTTAACGAGGAATCGGGAAGCATGGAAAAATACAGTGATGTTTATATATGCGGAAAACCCGGCACAGCAGCAGAAAAATACGCAAAGGATAACGGAATAGCATTTACTGATATTTCTTTAAAGAACAAATCAACAATTACAACAACGGCTACTGTTGGCGAGCCGATTATTCTTAATGCAGTTGCAGAAGGCGGAACTGGTGATTATACCTATGCTTTGATGTATAAGAAGTCCACAAGTAGTACATGGACAAAAATTGGTACAAAATACGGTACAAACAGTACAGGAAGCTTTACACCGAAATCTGCTGTAAAATACAATATCATGATAAACGTTAAAGACAGCACAGGTAAGGTTAAGTCAAAAACATTTACTGTTGATGTTAAAGCACCGCTTAAAAATAAAACTACTGTTAATGCCGAAACTGTAAAAGTAGGCGAGAAGATAGTACTCAAGGGTGCGGCAAGCGGCGGCACAACGGGCTATAAATATGCTTTCTACTACAAGAAATCCAAAAACAGTGATTGGCTCGAAATAAAAGAACCATATACTACCAAGTCGGCAGCGTTCAAACCGGGCTCTGCAACAAGCTATGATGTAAAATCAGTAGTAATGGATGCTAACGGCAGAACAACCGAAAAA
>CACXGC010000209.1 GCA_902767155.1 uncultured Ruminococcus sp.
ATAGGCGTTCTGGTCGTTGATACCGTCAAGATAGTAGTGGTCAACGCAGGGGATATGCCACATCATTGCAATTTCCTTGATGGCATCCGCATACTTTGATTCATTTTCCTGAGCCTGAATGCTGTAAAAAGGAGTGGCGATCATAATGTAGGGAAAACCGCTGTATCTGTCAGTATTTATTCTTGTGATACCGGAATAGTCAATCGTCTGACTGTACTTTCCTGTTGTTTCTCGGAAATATTTGTAATAAATTTTTGAGAGCAAAACATTATATGCTCCTACAAATGTATTCGTATCACAGTTGTCGATAGATATCTCTCCAATGGGTTTATTCTGGAAATTATCATTAGTTCCGCCCATCACATGGATCACATCGGTATCAAGAGGCAGAGAGTTTATCCTTGTATCTTGCCACATGGCATTGGCACTGCTACCGCTGATAGTAGTTCCTGAAATACCACAGTCTGTTACTGAGTCTAGAACAAAGTTATTTCTCAAATAAGAAAAGGTGTCTAAATGTGTGATACTGTCGCCCAAAAATGCGAATTTTTTGCCGGCATACCAGGTTTTTGTTTTATTTCGTGTGATTCCTTCGGCAAAAGCGTCAATATCAGCATTGTCCAGCATGGCATTAATATCCAATGTTTGTACGTTTTGGTTTTTTTCGACATCAATTCTTTCCGCAACTGCTACTGCCCACTCTGATGTTACATCGCCGGAGGATTTCGAACATACAAACCTGATATATTCTGTTTGTATTGCGGTGTATTTTAGACTTATACCAAGTGATAATTGTTGTGAATTAATGAAAGTTCTGTCTGTATTATAATGATATATTACAGCAGCACCAATTCTGTTAGTATTAAGAGTTGCAGAATATGCATTTGCAAAGTCAATACTGTCGCCTTCATTCAGCAGGATAAGTGTATCATTTCTGATTCTCGCTGCATTTTCCGTATTCTGACCGGTTGAACCTGAAATGGAACCGATTTCACATACCGGATGAGTAGTTACAGTTGTTGGTTCTATATCTATCGCAAAAAGCAATGCATCAGCCTTGCTGTTTTCCAGTATACTAATCTGCTCTCTGACAGCAGTTCCTGCACTCTGATAAAACATTCCATTGGCTCCGGTACGAATATCAATCAATTCACTGTTGCCTTCCGTGTCATTATTGTGAGCAATGATATTGTCAATGCGATTGCCTACAGCAGATATTTCAGAAGAAATTCTGTTATTTACAACATCAAGATCATTGGTGATTCGTTCAGATATTGCTGTTTCAGTTTCGTTGATAATCTGCTGAGTGTCTGTAATGTCAGAATGAATGGTTACCTCTAAATCATCTATCCTGCGATTCGTTTGTTCATAAGCCATATCCTCTGTGCTTGGGAGAACTAATTCTCCGTTTAAATCATGATAATTCATTTTATACTTCCTTTCTTGATACACTTGGGTAAATAATAAATTTTTCAACTGTGTAAATATGGTAGAACTCACCGTTTTCACGCTGAACTCCAATGTCAAAAAAATAATCACCTGTAGGTAAATTCGTTTCTTCGGGAGTCAGCTCAAAACAGTAGCCTCCGTCTATCTGCCTGTCGGACGGAATGATTTTCTTTATGATGGGATTTTCGGTTTCATCAAAAGCATTTTTCTTGACAGTAAAGATCAAATAATCATTTTCAGACAACAGTACTCCGTTGTGATTGTTGTCAGTAATATTGATTCTGCCATAAAATGTTGATGCTTTTCGGATAATCATTTTATCACCTCATTAAATTATTTTATTGTAAGAACTATAAATGAGCAAATTTTGAATTGTTCGTCATTTTGTACAACTCCCCCTGTCAGCTTCGCTGACATCGTCTCGGCTGCCGCCTCGGTCAGTGGAGACTGTGGCACGCCAAAGGCGTGACGGAAGGAGTAATACAAAAAATTTTGTGCATTTTTACTTTTTGGCTCATTTATAGGTAAGAAATTAATCAAGGATGGGTATTTATGGAAAACGCTTTATTTGCCGGAGATATGGTATCTCCGACACGAATAATCTACACCCCCTCCGAATTTGCGAGATCATCATTGCTGTATTTGCAAGAAACCGGAGAGTTAAAAGCCCAAAGACCGCACACGAAAAGCCGCAGCGGGCTTGATTCATATCTGTTTTTTATAGTTCTTTCCGGTTCGGGTGAACTTTGGTATAACGATACTACATATCAGTTAACGCAAAATTATTGTATCTTCATTGACTGCAAGCAGCCGTACGCTCATATTACATCAGATGATCTGTGGAAATTGAAATGGGTACATTTCAATGGTCAGTCGATGACCGATATATATGGTAAATATGTCAGCCGCGGCGGACAGCCTGTTTTTTCAATCGAAAAAGCAGAACGGTATGTAGATCTTCTTGACGATCTGTTCAAAATAGCCTCCTCCGATGATTATATCAGAGACATGAAGATAAACGAAAAACTGTCTTCTCTCTTGACGCTTATTATGTCAAATTCATGGAATCCCGGAAAAGCGTATTCTGCACCAAAACGCAGTGAATTGTCTGCTATCAAGAGCTGGCTTGACGAAAATTATAACAAGAAAATTTCTCTTAAGGAGCTTTCAAAGCAGTTCTATATTGACAAGTTCTATCTCAGCAAAATTTTTAAAGAAAAGTACGGAATAACAATAAACGCCTATATCTCAAGAAAACGGATCACCGCAGCAAAGCAGCTCCTGCGATTTTCCGATAAAACGATAGAACAGATCGGAGCTGAGGTAGGCATTCCCGATACAAACTATTTCACAAGATTATTCCGAAAAATTGAGGGTATTACACCCGGCGAATACAGAAAACTATGGTAAAGTGACCAAATTATTTAGCGGACACTTTACCCTTTTTTATACCCATATTTTAGAAACCAATATTGTGCTATGATTCGCCAATATTGTCACTTATATCTTTTTTCAAAATATGCGATAATCTCAGAAAGTAAAGTCAAAATAAAATGAAAGTCGAGGAACTACATATGAAAAAAGCACTTATCACAGGTATCACCGGTCAGGACGGCTCTTATCTTGCAGAGTTTTTGCTCGAAAAGGGCTACGAGGTTCACGGTATAACTCGCCGTGCATCTATTTCCAATACAGCAAGAATAGACCATCTTATAGCAAAGAATGCTGTTACACTTCATGACGGCGATCTTTCAGATTCATCGTCACTTGTCCGCATAATCGGTATTGTGCAGCCTGATGAGATCTACAACCTTGCAGCTCAGAGCCATGTTCAGGTATCGTTTGACGTTCCCGAGTATTCAGGCGACGTTGATGCTATCGGCGTACTTCGTATCCTTGAAGCGGTTCGTATTCTTGGTCTTACAAAGAAAACAAAGGTATATCAGGCGTCGACCTCCGAGCTTTTTGGTAAAGTCGAGGAAGTTCCGCAGAGAGAAACAACGCCGTTCCACCCCTACAGCCCGTATGCAGTTGCAAAGCAGTACGGTTTCTGGATCACAAAGGAATACAGAGAAGCCTACGGTATGTTTGCTGTAAATGGTATTCTCTTTAATCATGAATCTGAGAGACGTGGAGAAAACTTCGTTACAAGAAAGATCACTCTTGCAGCAGGCAGAATAGCAGAAGGACTTCAGGATCACCTCGAGCTTGGCAATATGGACAGCCTTCGTGACTGGGGCTATGCAAAGGATTATGTTGAGTGTATGTGGATGATCCTACAGCACGATACACCCGAGGATTTCGTTATCGCAACAGGCGAGCAGCATACTGTCCGTGATTTCACAGAGAAGGCATTCGCCGCAAACGGTATCACGATCCGCTGGGAAGGCGAGGGCATTGACGAAAAGGGCTACGATGCGGAAACAGGAAAGATGCTTGTGTGCGTAAATCCGCAGTGGTTCAGACCGACCGATGTTGACAACCTTTGGGGCGACCCGACAAAGGCAAAGACGGTTCTTGGCTGGAACCCGCAGAAGACAAGCTATCCGGAGCTTGTTAAGATCATGGCTGAGCATGACAGAGAGCTTGCAAAGCGTGAGAAAAAGTTAAAAGTTAAAAGTTAAAAGTTTAAAGAGTGTGGAGTGTGGAAGGTGGAGAGTGGAGTTATGAAACATATCTGCTTCTTTCTATCCGATCACGGTTTTGGACATATTGCGAGGAGTATTCCGATAATCGTTTCTGTTGTCAGAAATTATGATACTTATGTTTATGTTGTTTGCGGTGAGAGGCATATCGAGTTTGCAAAGAAGAATCTTGAAATGATGCTCACTGCTGAACAGTATAAGCGTATTGGATTTCGTGCGGAACATACCGATATAGGTCTTGTTTGCAAAGACGGTACTCTTGATGTTGATACCGATGCCTTAACGAAAACTGTATCTGATTATTTATGGGAATTACCTTATAAAGCTAAAAAATATGCTAATTGGCTGAAAGAGAACAGAATTGACGCTGCACTCTGCGATATGCCGATCTGGTGTATTGAAGCCTGTGAGCTTGCAGAAGTGCCGCTTTTGTATATCGGGAATTTTACATGGACGGAGCTGTATCGGGAATTTCTGCCGAATGAAATATGGCAGGCTTATGCAAAGTATTACGGAAAGATAAAACATACGATGCTGTACGCACTTCATAACAACGAAATGCTCGAATTTATAGCAGACTCTGAAATATCCAAGACTTCTGTAACTGCAAGACCGATTAATAAAAACGCTGTGGCAGAGATAAGACGCAAACATACACGACCGATCGTTTTCGTTGCGCTTGGTATGTCTGCGCAATTCAAAACACCTGTTGATGTCGGAAAAGTTCCATACGATTTTTATACAACCGAGGGCGTACCGCTTGTCGGAAATAATGTTGAGGTTGTGCCATACACAACAATAAACACACAGGATTTTATTGCCGCAGTCGATCATGTAATAACAAAAGCCGGCTGGGGAACTGTATCGGAATGTCTGCTTGCAGAAAAGCCAATGGCGCTGTTTGCCCGTGACGGCGTGCTCGAAGACAGAACTACAATAAACATATTAAGTGAAAATCATCTTGCAGTTTCCGTAACACAAGATGATCTGTATGATATAGAACAAGTTATTGAAAAGCTTGACAAGCTTGACGGCAGCTATGAAGAATTTTACAACTGCGCCGATGAGGCTGCCGAAAAGCTGATGTCATTGATATGAGGGGAATTATTATGATGGAAAAAAACGCAAAAATATATGTAGCCGGTCACAGAGGAATGGTAGGTTCTGCTATTGTTCGTGAACTTCAAAGACAGGGCTACACAAATATTATCACACGCACACATAAGGAGCTTGACCTTTGCAGACAGGCCGATGTTGAGAAATTCTTTGCAGAGGAAAAGCCCGAATATGTATTTTTGGCAGCTGCAAAGGTTGGCGGTATCATTGCAAACCAAAATGCGCTTGCAGATTTTATGTACGACAATATGATACTCGAAATGAACGTGATCCACTCCGCATGGAAAAACGGCTGCAAGAAGCTTGAATTTCTCGGTTCATCGTGCATTTATCCGAGAATGGCGCCGCAGCCGATGAAGGAAAGCTGCCTGTTGACATCTGAGCTTGAAAAGACAAATGAAGCATATGCGCTTGCAAAAATTTCGGGACTTAAATACTGCGAGTTCCTCAACCGTCAGTACGGCACTGACTATATAAGCGTAATGCCGACAAATCTTTACGGACCCAACGACAACTACCACCCGACGCACAGCCACGTTCTCCCCGCACTTATCCGCCGTTTCCATGAGGCTAAAGAGAGCGGCGCAGAATTTGTTACCTGCTGGGGCGACGGTTCACCGCTTCGTGAATTTCTTTATGTTGACGACCTTGCAAATCTCTGTGTGTTCCTGATGAACAATTACAGCGGCAACGAAACAGTAAACGCCGGCACCGGAAAAGAACTCACAATAAAAGAGCTTACGGAGCTTGTCGCAAAGGTCATCGGCTATGAAGGCGAGATCCGCTGGGATACGTCAAAACCAAACGGCACACCGAGAAAGCTCCTTGATGTATCAAAAGCAGAAGGTTTAGGCTGGAAGTACAAGACGGAGCTTGAAGAAGGTATCAGACTTTCATATGAGGATTTTCTTAATAATCCGATGAGAGCGGAGAGGTAATGATTAAAGTTAAAAGTTAAAAGATAAAAGTTAAAAGAAAAATTTGAGGCGAATTATGACTGAAAAGGTTGTTCAGGAAAAAAGTAAAAAGTTTGCTGTCAGAATTATAAATCTATATAAATATTTGTGTAGTGAGCATAAAGAGTTCATTTTATCTAAGCAAATTCTAAAGAGCGGTACAAGTATTGGAGCAAATATTGCGGAAAGTCAAAGTGCTATGAGCAGAAAGGACTTTTTTGTCGAAAATATATATTGCTCTTAAAGAATGTACAGAAACGATATACTGGTTAGATTTATTATTTGAAACGGATTTTTTAACCGAACAACAGTATATGTCTTTGAAATCCGATTGTATTGAAATACAAAAAATCCTTACCGCTACAACGAAAACTATCTCAGAGAATAAATAGATTTTAACTTTTAACTTTTAAAATTTAACTTTCTATAAAGGGGTTTTTATACAATGAATATAGTTTTACTGTCCGGCGGTTCAGGCAAGCGTTTGTGGCCGCTTTCAAATGACATTCGTTCAAAGCAGTTTATAAAGATATTCAAGACCGAAGACGGCGAATATGAATCAATGGTTCAGCGAGTTTACCGTCAGATAAAGAAGATAGACAGCGATGCAAAGGTAACTATCGCTACTTCAAAAACGCAGGTTTCCGCTATCCATAATCAGCTCGGCGATGAAGTCGGTATTTCAATTGAGCCTTGCCGCAGAGATACATTTCCGGCTATAGCACTTGCCACGGCGTATCTTCATGATGTGATTGGCGTACCGGAAGATGAAGCTGTTGTCGTTTGCCCCGTTGACCCTTATGTTGATGACGATTATTTCGAAGCGCTGAAATCACTCGGCGAGCAGGCAGATAAAGGCGAAGCAAACCTTGTGCTAATGGGAATCGAGCCGACATATCCAAGCGAAAAGTACGGTTATATTATTCCGGAAAATAAGGACGATGTAAGCTTTGTATCAACCTTTAAGGAAAAGCCCGATGCAAAGACCGCCGAAAGCTACATCGCACAGGGCGCCCTCTGGAACGGCGGCGTGTTTGCATATAAGCTGAAATACGTTCTCGATCGTGCCCATGAGCTTATTGATTTTACAGATTACAGCGATCTTTTTGCAAAATATGACACGCTCACAAAGATAAGCTTTGATTATGCTGTCGTTGAAAAAGAAAACAAAATTCAGGTGATGCGTTTCTGCGGTCAGTGGAAAGACCTCGGTACATGGAATACGCTCACCGAAGCAATGCAGGATAATGCTATCGGCGATGCAACAATGAACGAGGCGTGCAGCGGCGTTAACATCATCAACGAACTGAATGTTCCGATACTTGCAATGGGACTCCATGATGTAGTAATTTCCGCAAGTCCCGAAGGCATACTTGTTTCCGATAAGGAGCAGTCAAGCTACATAAAGCCATACGTTGACAAGATCGACCAGCAGATCATGTTTGCCGAAAAGTCATGGGGCAGTTTCAGAGTGCTTGACGTTGAAGACAAGAGCCTGACGATCAAAGTTACACTCAACCCCGGAAACAGCATGAATTATCACAGCCATAAAAACCGTGATGAGGTCTGGGTATGTATCGCAGGTCAGGGAAAGACTGTTGTTGACGGAATGGAGCAGGAATTATCTGTCGGCGATGTTATTACTATGCAGGCAGGCTGCCGTCACACCGTATCAGCCGTAACAGAGTTGCAGCTTATCGAGGTTCAGCTCGGGGAGGACATCAATGTACAGGATAAGCAGAAATTCCCCCTCGAATAAGTTACACAAACCTTTCTTACTGAAACCTGAGGGGAAAGATTATTTGTGGGGCGGAGACAGGCTGAATTATGATTTCGGAAAAAATATCCCGATCTCACCATTGTCCGAAACATGGGAATGTTCAACTCACTCCGATGGACCGAGTACGGTCGTTAGCGGAGTTTTTGAAGGGCTTTCTCTTCCCGAAGTGTTGAAGCTGCACCCGGAATTTATGGGAACAAATCCCGAAAACAAGACCGAGCTGCCGATACTTATAAAATTTATTGACGCAAAAAAAGACTTGTCCGTTCAGGTGCATCCCAACGATGAATATGCAAAAGAGCATGAAAACGGACAGTTGGGCAAAACCGAGATGTGGTATGTGCTTGACGCCACCCCGGACGCAAAGCTTGTTTACGGGCTTCATCACACAGTCTCAAAGGAGAAGATAAGAGCCGCAATTGAAAAGGGCAGGCTTGAAAAATATCTGCAAAAGGTATCGATAAAAAAAGATGACGTTTTCTATATTGAAGCCGGAACGATACACGCTATAGGCGCAGGCGCATTGATCGCCGAAATACAGGAAAACTCAAATCTTACATACCGCCTGTATGATTACGATCGTATAGATAAAAACGGACAAAAACGCCCGCTACATGTCGATAAAGCTCTTGAAGTGGCAAATCTGAACAGCAGTGCAGAACCGCACCAGCCAATGCGTGTACTGAAATATCAGCCGGGCTGGGCAAGCGAGCTTTTGTGCAGGTGCAAGTATTTTCAGGTCGAGCGTATCATGCTCAACACCGAAACAAACAAAAATATGGTATCGATGCAGGTCGGCAGCACGTCGTTCAATGTTTTGCTTTGTGTCGGCGGCTGCGGAGTAATATTTTATGAAGATGAAGCATTGCCATTCTTCAAAGGCGACTGTATTTTTGTTCCTGCAGACTCTGTAGAAATGCAAATTCACGGGAAAGCTTCGATGCTGAAAGTTAGCTGTTGATAAAAGTTAAAAGTTAAAATTGAAAAGTTAAATTATTTTAAAAATCCGGATAACGAAAAAATTTTAACTTTTAACTTTTAAAATTTCACTTTAACCAAAAGGGTGATTTATATGGATTATACGAAAGAATACAAGCGTTGGTGCGAGCTTGCAAAGGGCGATATTGACGTTGAAAATGAGCTTGCAGCTATCGCAGATGATGACTCAAAAATAGAGGACGCATTTTATCGTGATCTTGCTTTCGGTACGGGCGGACTGCGTGGTGTTATCGGCGCAGGCACAAACCGTATGAATATTCACACTGTTGCAAAAGCATCACAGGGTCTTGCAGATTATGTGATAAAAAAATTTCCCGAAAATAAAAGAAAGATCGCTGTAAGCTACGATTCAAGAATAAAGTCTGATCTGTTTTCAGAGGTAGCAAGCGGTGTGTTTGCAGCAAACGGGATAAAGGTGCATATCTACACCGAGTTGATGCCCACTCCGTGTTTGTCATATGCTGTTCGTGCATTGAATTGTGCAGCCGGTATTATGGTAACAGCCTCGCACAATCCGTCAAAGTATAACGGATACAAGGTTTACGGTGCGGACGGCTGTCAGATAACAACGGAAGCTGCGGAAATTATTCTTGCAGAGATCGAAAAGCTTGATGTTTTTGCAGACGTAAAAACAAGCGATTTTGAAAGCGGAATTGCAAACGGTATGATAGAGTATATCGGTGAGAATGTCTACACCAACTTTGTTGAAGAAGTCAAAAAGCAGTCCGTACTTTCCGAGAATGACAAGATAAATAAAGACGTTGCTATCGTTTTCTCTCCGCTTCACGGTACAGGCTTGAAGCCCGTTCTCCGCACACTCAAAGAAAGCGGATATACGAATATAACCGTTGTAAAAGAACAGGAAGAGCCGGACGGCAATTTCACCACTTGTCCATATCCGAATCCCGAGATAAAAGAAGCAATGTCGCTCGGTATGGAGTACGCAGAAAAATACAATGCCGATCTGCTGCTTGCAACAGACCCCGACTGCGATCGCGTGGGTATTGCGGTAAAAACTCCAAAGGGCGATTATCAGCTTTTATCCGGTAACGAAACGGGTATGCTCCTGCTTGATTATATCTGCCAAAAGCGTATCGAAAACGGCACCATGCCCGAAGACCCGGTATTTATAAAAACGATAGTAACAATAGATATGGCGGAGCGTATAGCTGCAAATTATGGCGTGAGAACGATAAATGTCCTTACAGGCTTTAAGTTTATCGGAGAACAGATAGGACTTCTCGAACAGCAGGGCAAAGAGGAAAGCTATATTTTCGGTATGGAAGAAAGCTACGGCTATCTAAGCGGCGGCTATGTACGTGACAAAGACGCTGTTGACGGCGCATTCCTTATTTGTGAGATGTTCGCATATTACAAAACAAAGGGCGTTTCACTGATCGAAAAGCTTAATGAGATTTATACAAAGTATGGATTTTGCTTGAATACGCTGCATTTTTATGAGTTCGACGGTTCGGCGGGCTTTGAGAAAATGCAGAGAATTATGAAAAAATTCAGAGGAGATATAAAAAATATCGGTGGGAGAAAGATCGAAAAGGTTCTTGATTATTCACAGGGAATTGACGGTTTGCCAAAGTCCGATGTTCTGAAATTCCTGCTTGAGGGCAACTGCTCTGTTGTTGTGCGCCCTTCGGGTACAGAGCCTAAGCTAAAAACTTACCTGTCTGTTTCTGCTGGTAATATGGAAGAGGCTGCAAACGGTGAGATAATAATTTGTGATGAACTGAACCGTTATTTTCAATAATGTACTAACATAGCTTTCATAAAGATACATCATTGTAAGGCTTTCACTTACAGTGCTGTATCTTTTTGTTTTTGATAAAAGATAAGTACCAAGTTCCTTTTGCCACATTCCGAATCCTTCATCATTCGATATTATAAAAATGTGTTTGGTGGTTCTGCGGGTTTCATAGTTTTCAAATCAATTATCCTTTCTGAACTATAAGATTACTAGGAAATAAAAGAAAACATGTAAGAGTGTTTTTAACTCATATATTTCCCTTTGTTCCTTAATTTATATCCTAACACACAATTGTACATTTGTCAACATAAAAATTGTAAAAAATGTGTTGATTTGTGAGCATCTGTATTTACTGACTTGTAAACAATAGACCGAGTAAAACTCACAAATATGCCGCAAAGTAATAAAGGATGGAATATAAAAATCCACCCTTAATCATTAAACTTGTTTAAATTCAAATATTCCCACAAATCTTCACAAGTTTTTATTTTACGAAGAGACTCATCTGTTTCTTTTTCAAAAATCCATCGTCCTATAA
>CACXGC010000210.1 GCA_902767155.1 uncultured Ruminococcus sp.
TATATGCTTATCTCTGTTGAAAAACGAATAGATGAAGATGACAGAACTGCCGGAGAACTTTTCTTTCTGATGTGTGACGAATTACAGAATTACAGGATATTACTTTCAGCCATTCTATGTCTATTATTGCACAGGCTTTTCTTGGCAGTGTTATCGAGATGCTGCGTCTGACTAATGAACAAATCACCGAGCTTTTGAACAGGTTTTACTCCAGAATACCTGCTTATCTGCGCAGGTCATTAGCTTTTTCTTGTGATGCAGCATAATTAGTCGTCCGTTTTTGGCTTGATTATCGGATTTTTGGGGTGTTTCGGTGTGGGAAGTATGAGTAAAGAATTCATCAATATGCTGTCCAATTAATTGTATATTGAATAATGTCTTAAAAAATACAGTTTTCCTTGACATCATAAAATAGCAATGTTATACTAAACTTACACGAAATATATATATACCTGTATTATATATGAACAAAATAATTTTAGTACATAAAAATTCGAAAGGAGAAACAATCATCTGGGCTTTGCCCATTTATTACTCGCTTTTTGATTTTAAAAGACTTTTTTATTCGAGCAAAAAAATACTTAAACTATTACAGGAGGCACTTTATGAAAATCACACAGGACATCAGATACATTGGTGTTAACGATCACAAAATTGATCTTTTTGAGGGACAGTATGATGTTCCTAACGGAATGGCTTATAATTCTTATTTAATAATTGACAGCAAAATTGCTGTAATGGATACTGTTGACCGCAATTTTACACATGAATGGCTAAATAATATTGAAAATGAACTTGATGGCAAAAAACCCGATTATCTTGTTGTACAACATATGGAACCCGACCACAGCGCAAATATACTCAACTTTATGAATAATTATCCCGATGCTGTCATAGTTTCAAGTTCTAAAGCATTTACTATGATGCAACAATTTTTTGGTACACAATTTGAAGATAGAAGAATTGTTGTGAAAGAAGGCGATACACTTTCCCTCGGCAATCACATACTTTCATTTGTGGGCGCTCCAATGGTGCATTGGCCAGAAGTTATCGTTACATATGACAGCAAAGATAAAGTTCTTTTTTCGGCTGATGGTTTTGGAAAATTCGGTGCTCTTGATGTAGAAGAAGACTGGGCTTGTGAAGCAAGAAGATACTATTTCGGTATAGTTGGAAAATATGGTGCTCAGGTACAGGCACTTCTAAAAAAAGCTGCAAAGCTTGATATTGAAATTATATGTCCCCTTCACGGTCCGATACTCAACGAAAACCTTGGCTACTATCTTGGTCTTTACAACACATGGTCATCTTATGGTGTTGAAAGTGATGGAATAATGATCGCCTACACATCAGTTTATGGCAATACTAAAAAAACAGTCGAAATTCTTGCGGAGAAACTCAGAATGAAAGGTTGTCCGAAAGTTGTTGTCAGCAATCTTGCAAGAGAGGATATGGCTGAATGTGTCGAAGATGCTTTTCGCTATGGAAGAATCGTCCTCGCAACTACCACATACAACGCAGATATCTTCCCATTTATGAGAGAATTTATACAACATCTCACAGAACGTAATTTCAGCAATAGAACAGTCGCTTTCATTGAAAACGGTTCGTGGGCTCCCCAAGCTACAAAAACTATGAAGAAAATGCTTGAGAACTGCAAAAATATCACATTTGCCGATTCATCTGTACGCATACTTTCTGCATTGAATGACGAAAGTAAAAAGCAAATTGAAATACTTTCAGATGAACTTTGCCGTGACTATCTCGCTCAGCATAGTGAAACAGCGGATAAAAACGATATGACTGCACTTTTCAAAATAGGATACGGTCTTTATGTTGTCACTTCTAACGATGGTAAAAAAGATAACGGCCTTATTGTAAATACTGTAACACAAGTAACAAACTCTCCTAACCGTGTAGCTGTATGTATAAATAAGCAAAATTACTCCCATCATGTCATCAAACAAACCGGTATTATGAATGTAAATTGTCTGTCAATCGAAGCACCGTTTAGCGTGTTTGAATCGTTTGGTTTCCGCAGCGGCAGAAATACCGATAAATTTGCAGGATGCGAAACTCTCAAATCAGATAATGGTCTTGTATTCCTTCCTAAATATATAAATTCATTTATGTCACTCAAAGTTGAGGATTACATTGACCTCGATACACATGGTATGTTCATATGCAGCATTACGGAAGCTCGTGTAATTTCGGATAAGGAAACTATGACTTATACGTACTATCAGAACAATGTTAAGCCTAAACCTGAAACAGAAGGTAAAAAAGGTTGGGTATGTAAGATTTGCGGATATGTCTATGAGGGCGAGGAACTTCCGGAAGATTTCATTTGTCCTCTGTGTAAACACGGCGCAGCTGACTTTGAACCCATATCATGATCTTGTACCTTTGCGTTCAAATCTTAATTAGAGCCATTCATAGAAAGTGTGGGTATAAAATCATCTTCCGGGCAGAGAAACCGACAGCCCGCCACATCGAAGCATGATCATTGAGATCAGGTTTTCAATATTACGAAAACCATAAGCCATTTTGACAGACAGCTTGATCTTGTTGTTTGTCGCTTCAATTCTTGCATTGGAAATACCA
>CACXGC010000211.1 GCA_902767155.1 uncultured Ruminococcus sp.
AAATATCTCCGTTTAATTTTAGAAATGTAAAAAAATTACACTACAGTTCTTTTTTGGGGGATACATATTTTCATGCGTTTGTCCTGTGAGTATGAGCTTTCTCTTGACGAGCTTTCTGAATGTGTCGCAGATAAAAACAATACTGAAAAGAAACTGGAGGACAAAGAAATAACTGCTTCGATAAATAAATTTCTGAGGGATTTGCCGGAAACACAAAGAAATGTTTTTATCTGCCGTTACTGGTATATGGACTCTGTATCTTTTATTGCAAAAGAGTTTCGCTTTTCGGAAAGCAAGGTCAAATCCATGCTTATGAGAACAAGACAAAAGCTGAAGCAAAGACTGACTGAGGAGGGATTACTATGAAACCGGAAGAATTATCTGATTACATCGGAGAGATTGATGACGAGCTTATTACCAATGCAAAAATAAAACATAGAACAAGCAAAAGATTATTTCTGATAATGGGAGGTGTCGCGGCTTGTGCTGCTATTGCTGTGATTGGTGTTTATATGTTATCAAGTCAGAATACCACGGTTGATACCAGTATTCCTGTTACCGGAGGGTATACGGAAAAGGGTGCTGAAATATCATCTGGTATCACGGCCGGAGGAGCAAATTCGGAAATTCCGCATACAGAGGAATCGGAAGAAATTGTTATTGAAACAGTTACTTCGAGTATTTGTTATGTTAAAGATGGTAGGATAGAAAAAACTCCAATTGAACATGAAGCAAGACCGGAGGCTGTTTTTGAGCTTTGGAAGAAAATGAATAGCATTGGTGATGATGTGCGTTTTATTTCCGTGACCTTGAAAACCAACGGAAGTACAGAGGAAACGGAATATAACGGTCAGGGAGTTGCAACATATCATTTCGGAGACGGTTTTATCTATAATCTAACAATAACAAAGAATATTGAGGATTATTATTTCGATGTTGATAAAACTCTGCTGCTTGAATCTCTCAAACAAACTATGCTGTGTGCAGCAGATGTTAAAACGGAAGTGTATATAAAAGTCAATGATTACAATCTGATACTTGCGGAGGGATAATTATGAAACGATATTTTTCATTATTACTATGTGCCATGCTATGTATTGGTATTACCGGATGCAGCAAGGAATCAGGCAGTATCGAAACTCAGGTATCAAATAAAAGCAGCGTTACAGAAAGCACATACGAAGCTTCCGAAAACAGCAAAAATGAATCTGACGAACCATCAGATACAAAAGAAAAGGTCGAGAATATGATGGAGATCGTTGACAAGGACGGACGGTACATAGGTCATATCCCTTTTAACAGTGGTATGACACTGACAAACAGCGGTATTTTCTATACAACTACTATTTTATTAAATGATTCAAGCCCGGACACCATTGCTGTCGGATTGAACGAGGGGGAAAAGAATGTAATTGTATATCATTTGTATGATATAAAAACCGATGAAAGCTATGATTTCGGCAGTATACCCGATCAGGATTACGAGGCAGGCTATTGCAGGACTGAGCTTAACGGCAAGCTGTATAATCTGATAACAACGGGAAATGTCATGGACAAAGAGCCTGACCCGTTACTGCTTGCAGAGTTTGACCTTGCGGAGCATACGATCAATCAGTACAGTATCTCCGATAACGGCTTTCCATATACTGCTATGGCAGAAGTAAACGGAAAACTGCTGATACTCAACCACGATCAGACGGATGTACTCCATGATAAGCTGTATTTATTTACCCCCGAAAACAAGCAGACAGAACAGGTCATGCAGTTTGAACTTAACGGAAATACAGGTGATACGATAAGGTCGATGTACAGCGATGGAAAGAATATTTATATCCTGCGTCTGCATTTTGAGGGAGAAAACAATGTCACAATGTACATAGACACATATGACCTTGATTTCAAAAAGCAGTCCGAGAGGGATATTTCAGCTATGCTGAAAGATAGTGCAGGAATAAATCTTGTTCCTGAGGATGTGGCAAATGAGATAAAGCAGATGGTCAGCAGATTTATGGTAATGGATGAAAAATATGTTTACTATGAGAATTTCAGTGCAACAAGATTTTTAGGAAATATTGAGGACGGAAAGCTGTTCAGCGAGACAGAAGGCGCAGGAGATACGTTCCTTGCATCCACCGGCAGCGGTGATCCTTTCTTTTACTGTATTTTCGGAGGAGAAAAAAACGAAAACAGCATTTTTGAATGGAAAAACGGAACTTTAGAAAAAACAGTTTTCAAAGCTGATGATGACCGCTATTATATGACAGCCGCTTCACGCAGTCCAGACGGGAAAACACTCATACAAGTCGCTTATGCAAATCCGGAGGATAGAAACGATACCTTGCCGACGAAGATATACTATTATTGAAAAAATTCATTACAAAGCTGTACTGATCTTTATGTGATTGGTATAGCTTTGTTTTTTTACTCCCTTTTGTTGATAAGTTTTCTATAAAAAATTTCTAAAAAACGCAACGCAGACGATCTGTTTCCGGTCTATAATAGTGAAGGCTAATAAATCCGGATTTTATAAAACCTTTGGAGGAAACAAAATGGACGATAATAAAATTATTGAGTTGTATTTCAGGCGAGATGAAGATGCTATTACTCAAACGAAAGAATGCTATGGTGAGCGGTTAAAAGCATTGGCATATCGTATACTTCAAATCCATGAGGACGCAGAGGAATGCGAAAATGATACATATATGAAAGCATGGGAGTCTATACCACCCCAAAAGCCGCAGCATTTTTTCGCTTACCTTGCTAAGATATGCAGAAATACCGCTTTAAATATGGCAGAAAAACAAAAAGCCGAAAAGCGAAGTGCTGTAATCGTAGAGCTATCGCATGAGCTTTCAGAATGTCTGCCGGATAAGCACTCTTTGGAGGATTCGGCAGAACAGGAACTCGGCGAGATCATCAGTGAGTTTCTGAAAAGTGTTTCCAAAGAAAACCGTGTCATCTTTATCAGGAGATATTTTCTGTCGGAAACCATATCCGACATTTCCAAAGTTCTCGGCATCAGTCAAAGCAAGGTCAAAAGCTCTCTTTTCAGAACGAGGAATAAGCTAAGAGACTATTTATCGAAGGAGGAATTTTTATGAAGGACAATAAACTTTTCTCAGCAATGGGCAGTATTGACGAGGAACTGATCGACGAAGCAATTAATGCTAATGCACCCAGAAAGAAAAAGCTGCCCGTTTTCAGAATCACAGCCGCAGCAGCCGTATTTGTTTTTATCGCATTAGCAGCCACAATTCTTATCAATATCAACAGACAGCCCGATATGATAGCAGAATCTGATACATCAAATGTGCAGACATCAGAAAAAACGGATAGTACAAAGCCGGAATCAAAGGAACAAAAGAACGAAAGCTCAGTTTCAGCTTTAAACGGCGACAACAGCACAAAAACACCGGATACTCAGCCGAGCAAAACAGAAAAGCAGGATACGGAAGGAAACTCCGGTTCTGTTGAACAGCCAAACGAAAACACGACCAC
This sequence comes from uncultured Ruminococcus sp., assembly GCA_902767155.1. Lineage (GTDB taxonomy): Bacteria > Bacillota > Clostridia > Oscillospirales > Acutalibacteraceae > UBA1213. Next base: position 3,499 of record CACXGC010000211.1, read on the forward strand.
AGCACAGAGCAATGAAACCGAACCGCCTGCTGTGAGTACACCCTCAGAACAGACCGGCAAAACTGAGCAATCCGTTGCAGGCATTTCGGAGGTACAGACAGGTGAACAAACATCAACCGTAATTCCTGCCACAGAAGAAGAAAGATGTGATATACTTGGTTCTGTCGAATGGAACGGCAAAACTTATATGCAGGTTTTTAATAAATCACCATACACTCTTGACAAGGATATAGGACGAGCAGGAGACTTTAAAGGTGCTTACCATAATCTTAATGACAACAGCAGAATTTACACCGTCAAAGAGGATGAGAATATCCTTGTCGTGAAGTTTGAAAATGGCGGAAGTGTAACACTGATGCTTTTTGATGATGATATTCAGGACAGCATGGGATATTACCGATTTAACGGACTTAGAGTAGACCGTTCTCTGATGGCGGCATTAAATTTCACTGACGGCAAGGCATATTCTGTATATGTAACAAGACCTGATTCAGATGATATGAACAGTTATGCATATAACGGCAAAACAATAGGTGATCTGAGAACTGAGCTGACTGAAACAATGAAACAAATGGCTATTCGTTTTTGGATTACCGGCGAATCTGACGGACAGAAACTGGTTTCCGCATGGGGTGAAGATTTTATGGGGGAGGCGGAAAAAATAAAAGAGGAATACCGTATTGCCGGAACAGACAGTTATGATATTGCAAAAGCAGATGAGGATGCCCGTAGCTTTGACAAAAAGTATGATGAAGTATATACTGCGCTGCAGGAATCTCTTGATGCTTTCCTCAAGGAGAAAATCAAGGCAGTCTATGACATTCTAATTGCAAACGACATTCAGGCTGAACTTATCAATGAAGTCCGCTGTGAAATGACGATAACCAAAGAGCAGTTTGAAGCTCTTGCAGCAACCGGCAGCATTTCCGAAGAATACGCTTTCGGACTCAGCTCTGGCGGATATGCTACGGACGATGAGCCAGGACTCGTTTCTGAAGATGAGCCTTATGTAGAATAACGACTTTACATCTCCGTTACATTTTGAATAAGATATGGTAACAGCTCCCGATCTATACTATTTTCAAACAAGTACAGATCGAGAGCTGTCATATATGTATAACGCACCTTGGCATAATTATCTATGCGGAACGAATCCTTTGTAATAATAAAACTGATCTTATCCATACAGGACAAAATTTTGCAGATGAAATCTAACGATTATCTTTTATAGATCTTTGCTACTAAAATACCAAGTATTAACACGAACGCAGAAATACCTATCAAAATAAATGCTGTCATATCGTTTGATTTTGTTTTGGATGACATTCCCGGAAAGCTGCCCATAGAAGGTCTTTGCATTTTACTGTTGTTTGTTTGGTCGTTTTTCTGAAAACTCTTACTATCAGTATCAGATGTTTCGCCGCTTGTTTCGTCCGTTTTTTTATCCTGATCGGTGCTGCTTTCGGAATTTTCGGGTTTCTGTCCGCTGAAGCCCTCCGGTATCTGTGACGGGTCAAAACCTTCGGGTTTCTGTCCGCTGAAACCCTCCGGTATTTGTGATGGATCAAAACCTTCCGGCATCTGACCACCGTTCGGAGGCTGCATAGAAGGTCTGCTCGATGTACCTGAAGAGGTAGTCTTTGTATCAGAATTATTCGTTGAACTGCTGGATTTTTCAATATCGTCAGTATTAGTGTCAGGTCTTTCCTTTGAGCCGCCAAAGTCTCCTAAACCGCCGCCGCTGCCCATTGTTCCCATATCGGAAATATTGAGAGATGATGTATCAATAAGGGCTGAGTTGTCTGCTTTCTGTCCATCACTGGTAGACGGAATAGTTCCTTCAAGCTGTCCCTTGACGCTTTCAAAGCGAATCTCGCAGAAGCTCTTTATTGCTGCGACACCCTTTTGATATTCTTCATAAGTGCAGAATTTAGTCGGGTCTTTTTCGACATACTCATCTATCAGTGCAGCGGTTTCTGTTACCAATGCATCGAAATCTACTTTGCTAAGAAATTCACTGAATAGCTCGTGATACTTCTTTGTGTATTCCTCACTGTCAAATATCCATGCAAGCATAGGACGATCGCTCATATCACCTGAAACCGGCGTATCTATCGGAGAATTGACAGATGAGGACGCATTTTCTCCGGAGAATGAGCTATAAGCAAGATTATAATCCCAAGGTATCATAGAAAGCTGTCCGTCTTTCCCATACAGATAATAGTTGTGTATCATCATTCCGGTATAGCTGTCCCCGTTGCAGAGAAAATTATGCACTACAAAATATCTTATCACTTCATCTGTATCTAAAATGCTTTCCAGGTCATTTTCTTCAGAAAGGGATTTCAGAGAGTGTATCAGCCTGTTTTTGTCAGCTGTATTGACGGTTGTTTTGGCATTATTGAAGATGTTTGAATAGCTGTCTGCGTCATCATCAATGTATTTCAGCTTGACATCATCACTTCCCATTTCTCCGCCAAAGCCACCAAAGCCGCCTATATCAGGCATTTTGCCGTTTTTGTCCATAACAGAAGATGGGTCAAAGGACGAGACATCAATACCCTCCGGAAGATCACCGCTCATGTCAGGCATATTGGATGGGTCAAAGTTTGAAAAATCTATATTATCCGGCATATTGCCGCCAAAGCTCTGTGGAGGAGAAAAGCTTTTTCCTGATTTTTTGTCTGTATTTTCACTGTTACCGCTGTTTTCAGTTGAATTGCTGCTGTCTGCATTTTCGTTCATAAACTCAGTCATGTTAAATTCCTTGCCGTTTCCTCTGCCGCCCCCGAAGCTCATGCTGTCGGGCTTATAAAGGTCGCCGTAATTGCTTCCGTAATTTCTTGTCAGAAAGGATTCTTCAACAGCTTCTACTGCAAGATAAAGCCCCCAGTCCTCGCCGTTTACAGTGATATAGGCATAGCTGCAAAGCGGAGCATCAACACCAAAATCATTCATCAGCGTATAGGCTAAATAATCCTTCATGTAGGTGTTGTCCTGAATGATATTGTTAAGGCAGAGCTTGTCAAGTCCGTGATAGCTTTTTGTGCTGTCATACTGGTCAAATTCTATTTTGAAGCTGTAGCGGCTGCTGTTCATATTCTTTACTGAGCTGAGTGAGGTGTTGCCCTTTGCTCTAATACCGACATTTTTAACCGCTTCACCGTCTATTACAAGATTACAGGGAGAATATTCTTCGCTTTCACAGCTTTCAATAAAGCTGTCCCAGTCATTCATAACGATGTCGATAGTATGCACTCTGGTACGGTCGAAAATACGATTTTCATAGCCTATTGCGTGTACAGTATTTGAGCTTACCGACATAAAGCCGCAGAATACAACTGCTATGATAACTGTAAATGCTGTAATAATGATACAGATCTTATCTATACTCTTATGCGATGACATAGTACCACATCCTTATCCCATATAATCACCGTTATAGCTGACAAGTGCTGCACTTTGCACACCGTCTATCTCTGCAAGCTCATTAACAAAATCAGTGTTGTCATCCTTAAGGCGTATCTCTATATTCAGTTCGACTGCGCCCTTTTGTGCGGTCTTGCTTTTTATAACGCAGCGTTCTGCTTTAGATTTAAGGAAATCATTTGCTTTTGTTTCACTGTCATGATTGCTGCATCTTATCACAACGATATATGGATTGGTATGTGACTTTCTGTTGACGAAGATCAGCAGAATAATACCGATGATCACGCTTCCGATAACAGCAAGAGGTATCATTCCTGCTGCAAGTACGATACCTACAGCGATAGACCAAAACAAAAATGCTATTTCAAGCGGTTCCTTGATCGCGGTACGAAAACGGACTATCGATAATGCACCGACCATGCCGAGAGAAAGAACGACATTGCTCGTAACCGCAAGAATAACAACTGTTGTTATCATCGTCAGGGCAACAAGTGTTGTTCCGAAGCCTGCGGAATACATTACCCCGTTATAGGTCTTTTTGTAAACAAGAAAAATAAATATTCCAAGACCGAAAGCAAGAACAAGTGTTATCGCCATATCAAGAATACTTACACTTGTTACATTTTCAAGAAAGTTTGATTTAAAAATATCACTGAAATTTGCCATAATGACCTCTCCTTTGCGGCAGTGCCGCTGTTAAAATATTTTATTATCCGTAAATACGACAGGCAGCATATTTTGAAAAAGCACCTTCACGCCTGTCAGGAAGGGAAACAGCATCCCTTATGATATCGGGAAGAAATCCGTTCCATTTCACTTCAAGAATGATGCTTTGTGAAACAGGCACAGTAACACATTCCGTATTAAGAAAATCAGTACACCGTATTCCGCTTCGGATATTATAGTCGAGGGTAACACGCACATTTCCGGCCGGATAAACGAACGGCTCTCTTGTGTAATCGACTATGGTTTTAGGCGAAATGCCCTGAGTCTGCATCCTTGAATATAACTCCTGAATAAGACTATGCGGTGAACCAAGCATCCAGCTTATATCGCCGTCTGCGATTTTTTGAGCCTGCTCAGCGGTAAGCGGAGCACTTTGTTTATTGCCGAGATGATTCATCTTTGTTTTCTTTTCAAGATGTATGACTGATGTATCACCGTTATAATACCTGATGCGGAATTTTTCACGATAGCTTACACCATTAAGCTTATCCATAAGAGCCTTATCCGACAGATCATCAAAATACAGACTGCGAATATGGTATTTCCCGTTTATAGCATACGGATCGGTATATGCGACCGTACTAAGTCGGTGTCTTATTACAAGCAAATCCGAATAGTTAATTTCGTGTTTGACTTCATGTCTGAGATCCATAAACACTCACCTCCTGAAAACTGTTTACAGACTTATATTATACCCATCAACCTTAAATGAACTTTAAATAACTTAAATTGCCTTCAATATTTCTCTGATCGCCTGCATTGAATATATAATAGACCATAAACCTAAAATAGAGGCTCTTCCCTAAAATCCGTGGGTAAGAGCCGATAAAAAGTGAATAAAACAAAGCGTCACGAAGCTCCACGTGATATACTTGAAGTTGTCTATAAATCAAGATCAGGAGTGGAGCC